>CAMCIX010000232.1 GCA_945875045.1 uncultured Clostridia bacterium
ACACTGCATATCGTCGGCAGCGTCAGATGTGTATAAGAGACAGGTCTATGTCCGTATTGAATGTAATTCAGCTTATAGAGCTGTTTGTCGGATATATCGGGTTCACAGTCGGACTTCCCGCTTTGGTTTTTTACCGCAAGGTGAAGGGGTTTCCCGCACCCGAGCGGTTTTTGATTTATTTTACGATAGGAAATTTTTATTGCATTAACTTAGTACAGATTTTAGAGCTTTTGCATATCTCTTATTTTTTAACACTTTTTATTTTTACCTTTGGGCCTGCCGTTTGGCTTATGGTGAGGTTTTACAATATTCCTGTGATTCCTTATATAAAAAAGGTTGCGGGCGAGGTTGCATATTATATTCAGCGTGAAATCGGCTTTAAAACCTTTGTAAGACACAGATGGCAGGAAATTAAGGTGTTTTTACGCTTTGTGTTAAGGAATATTTGGCGTTTACTGAAAGAAAATTATGCGGTTTTACCCTTTGTTGCGATTTTTACCGCCCTTGTGTGGAGCATTTGCGGTTCGGGAATACTTAATAAATGGGGCTTCGGTGCTTCGGACATTCCGGTACATAACTATTGGATAAACGGACTTATCGATAATAATATTTACATTGCAGGTATTTATCCTATGGGTATGCATTGTATGCTTTATTATTTGTCCGTAATGCTGAATATACCCGTATATGTCACGTTGCGTTTGTTCTGGTATGTTCAGTTCGCTATGATAGCGGTAATGCTCCTGCTTTTCTTGAGGTGCTTTTGTAAAAACAAGTTTCTTCCCTATATCGGAGTGATGATGTTTGTAGGAGCTAAGTTTTTTGCGGGTATATCATATTCGAGGTACGGCGCGACCCTTCCGCAGGAATTCGGTATGCTTTACATTCTCCCGTCAATTATATTTCTTATAAACTTTTTCAAAGAACGTAACGCGGAGCTTATAAGGGGTTTTAACCTTATTAGGTGCAGATCCACCCGGTATCTTTTTGGGTTTGCCTTAAGCTTCTCGCTAACCCTTACTTCACATTTTTATGACACTATAATTGCCGGTATAATCTGCATAGGAATTGCGGTAGGCTACGGCTATATTTTTTTTAGAAAAGAGTATTTCCTAAGAGTTATGCTCGCAGGAATTCTAAGCGTATTGCTTGCCTTTCTCCCGATGGCGGCGGCTTTTCTTACGGGGAAAGAACTTCAAGGCTCTATGTACTGGGCAATGAATGTTATAGGTCTTAGAGATTACACCGTTTTGATATTCAGAATCATATGTATCGGCGTTGTGGCAGTCACGGCAGGTGGAATTATTTTCATAATCCGCGGAATAAAAAGCGGAAAAATCTCTTTTGAAAATAAAAAAGTGCCGTATTATTCCAAATTCCGCAAAATAAGGCTTAGGATTTATACCTTAATACCCTTTGTGTTAGTCCTTTGGATAGGCTTAAAACATAAGGGAACGGTTTTATGGGGTATCGAGCAAACCGCCTTTAAGCTTTCTGATATGAACCCGGTTTTGTACGGAACAGCCGCGGCGGTGCTTATAGGTTTTATATATTTATTCACCGACCATAACAGGGGAGCGGGTATTATTTCGATTGTTACGGCGGAAATAATTTTAGGATTGGTGCTTGTAAGCGGCTCTATCGGATGGCCTATGATTATGGAGCCCTACAGGGTATGTATATATTTTGCGTATCTTATACCCGCAATTATTGTTATGACTTTAGACGGAGCGGTCAATCTTTTGTTCGTCTGCCGATTACCCCGTTTGCAACAGGCGGTAGGACTGACTCTCACGGTAGCATTGCTTGCTTGCGGTATTAAATATAACTGGTTAAGGGATTCTTTCGGCGGCGGCGGTCTTGAAATGAACGAGGCTATCCTTTGCACCACCAATATTTTGAAGGACAACAAGGGTCAAAACAATAAGTGGACTATCGTTTCAGCCAATGACGAGCTTCGTATGATAGAAAAATACGGCAGACACTCCGAAACGATTGAGTTCCTTGAGGATATGGAGCATTGGAACATAACAAAAGAGGTTACGATTCCTACCGGAAAGGTATATTTTTATATTGAAAAGAAGCCGCTTAACTATGCTAACGGATACGGCGGTAAGATTCCCGAGGTATCCGAAGAGGAGGCGGCAAAGGAGCTTCCCGAAAATTCGGGAATTAACGCCTATAACGGACCTGACCGCGCTGTTACAATGTCACGAATGTATTACTGGGCGCAGAAATTTAAGCAGCTGTATCCCAACGAGCTTAAGGTCTATTATGAAAATGAAAGATTTGTCTGTTATTACATAGAGCAAAATGAATACAGCCTGTATAATTTTGCGATTGATTATGGGTACAATTAACAGGCGCAAAACAATGGAGTAATTTATGGATGTAATGCTGGTAGGCGGCGTGTCGCCTATGATGAGAAATCTATCGTTAAAGCTTCATAAGGAAGGACACAGAATTTATGTCTTGTCCGGAAACAGGAATCCGTCGGAACACTATGAGTATGTATTCGAACGGTATGATTTTCCATACTCTGCCGATTCGGTAAAAGAGGTTTTTCGCAGCGTTAATCCTGATATTACCGTTATTTTAGGCGCATTTGACAGTAACTTCCACGAAAAGGACTCAAAAAAAGAGGCGGTCGCCTATACCGCGGGATTGCAGAATATACTGCTTTCTTGGGCCGCTATAGATAAGGGTCGGCTTATCTATTTATCCTCTGTTGAGGTTTACGGCAGCTCTTATCAGGCTCCTGTTACCGAAGCGGTATCCCCCGTTCCGTTCGGAATAAGGGCGACAACTCTTTTACAGGCAGAAGAAAGCTGTAAATTTTATAAAGAGCGCTTGAAAAAGGATGTTGTTGTTTTAAGGCTTGATAAAATATATGATGTCCCAAGGAATAAAGACCACGCTTTATTGGGAATTTGCGAAGCTAAGTGCCTTGACGCTTTTAGGGACGGCACGGTCACCTATAAAAGAAATTACAGCTACGGTCTTACATATATGGGTGACGCAATAGAGAGTATCTATAAGCTTGTCGCCTGTGAACACCACAATTACGGAATTTATAATATTTCTTCCTCAAGGCTCTGCTCAGAGCTTCAGATAGTAAGCGCAATCGAAAACTCTCTTGGCAGGAAAATTGAAAAAATTGATAACACCCTTAATGAACAAAATACCGTAATACTCTCAAACAAGCGTTTTGCGGAGGAATTCGGTTTTAAAATACGCCACAGTCCCTGTCTCTTATACACATCTCCGAGCCCACGAGACCTCTCTACATCTC
>CAMCIX010000233.1 GCA_945875045.1 uncultured Clostridia bacterium
ACACACTGCATATCGTCGGCAGCGTCAGATGTGTATAAGAGACAGGAATATAGAGGAGCTTTGCCGTGCGGGCTTTGAAATAGAGGATTTCGGCAACTGCTCGGTTAGGATATTATCGGTTCCCGCCACCCTTACCGCACAGGACGCCGAATCGCTTATAGGCGAGCTTGCCGAAAGTCTTATTAAAAATCATTCGGCGGGGCTTGAAAGGCTTGATAATCTCTACCACACGGTCGCCTGCAAGGCGGCGATTAAGGCGGGGAGCAGGACAAGCCCATTAGAACAGAAAAAATTAGCCGAAAGGGTGCTTTATTCGGACGATATTATGTATTGTCCGCACGGCCGTCCCGTCGCCTTTGAAATTAAGCGGCGCGAGCTTGAAAAGCAGTTCGGAAGAATACAATGAGCAGTATTAAGACGGTCTTTATTGTAGGTCCCACCGCCTCGGGCAAAACGGCGCTTGGCATATCCCTTGCCGAAAGGTTTTCGGGCGAGGTGGTTTCAGCCGATTCAATGCAGATTTATAAGGGAATACACATAGCCTCCGCCGCCCCCGAAACGCAAGAAATGCGGGGCATACCCCACCATATGCTTGAATTTTTAGAGCCCACGGAGAGCTTTTCGGTTGCCGATTACGTTACGGCGGCGCGCGGTATAATAAAGGATATAGAAAGCAGGGGCAAGCTGCCCATAGCAGTCGGCGGTACGGGGCTTTATATAAGCTCCCTTGCGGACAATACCGAATATACCGAGGAAAAAACAGATTATGAGCTAAGAAAAAGGCTTGAATGTCGCTTTGACGAAATCGGAGCGGAGCAGATGCTTAAAGAATTAGCCGAGTTTGACCCTAATACCGCGGCAAGGCTTCACCCTAACAACCGCCGCCGAATAATCCGCGCCTTTGAGGTGTATAGGACGACGGGTAAAACAATTACCGAGCAGAACGCCGCCTCCCATACGGGAGAAAAATATATCGAGCCGCTTTTAATAGGTGTTACCTACCGAGACCGAGAAAAGCTTTACGAGCGAATTAATCTAAGGGTTGATATTATGCTTAAAAACGGGCTTTTAGAGGAGGCAAAGACCGCGCTGTTAAATAACGGCGGGGCGGTTCAGGCGATAGGTCATAAGGAATTGTCGGGCTATTTTGAGGGAAAATGCAGTCTTGACGAGGCGGTAGAAAATCTTAAAAGACAGACAAGGCGGTACGCCAAAAGACAGCTTACCTGGTTTAACAGGGACAGCCGTATTAATTGGATATACGCCGACGAAACTAAGGATGCGGCGGCTTTTGCCGCGGAAATTACCGAGAAATTTTTGGAAAGGGAGGAGCCTTAATTGAAAGGAACAACGGTGCTAAAGGGCTTTGTTATTCTGCTTATCGCGGTTTTTGCGGTGCATCAGGCGGTTTCCTCCCTTTATAAGCCCGTAAAAACCGAAACGGCGGTTTTTTCGGATATGTCGGACGGGCTTAACATTACGGGTGTAATAATCAGAAACGAAACCCTCGTCTCGGCGGGGGACAGCGGAGTACTGCATTTTATTATAGGCGACGGCAACCGTGTGGCAAAGGACGGTGTAATTGCCAATATTTACGACAGCGAATCCGCCTCGATTATACTCGAACGCATTGATTCGGTAAACGGTAAAATCGCGGATATTGAGGAAATGCTGAGTTATAACAATTTAGAGGCGGCGGATCTCGATATGATAAACGCAAAGGTTCATCAGAATTTGAATAATCTGATTATATGCGGCGGGAACGGAAATTACGACGCCTTTTCCGATAAATCGGACGAGCTTCTCTCCGCCTATAACAGGCGGCAGGCGGCTATGGGCGAAACGGCGGATTTCTCGGCACAGCTTACTGCTCTTAAGGCGGAAAAGGATCAGCTTGCCGCCTCTCTGCCCGCGGCAAAGGGCACTTTAAGGGCGGAGAAATCGGGCTATTTCGTCTCAAAGGCGGACGGCTACGAAACCGTGCTTACCTGTGAAAATCCCGAAAGCATAACCCCCGAGTATTTAAACGGTATCAAGGCGGAGAACGTCACCGAAAATACGGTAGGGAAAATAGTTTCCGACTACGAGTGGTATATCGCCGCCGAGGTTTCCGTAAACGAATCCTTGAATTTTAAGGAGGGGGACGCCCTAACTATTTACACCTCGGTGAAAAGCTACCCGAAGCTGCCCGTGACCGTAAAAAAAATAAATATTTCCGAAAGCTCGGGGGGCGCGGTGGTGCTTTTCGCCTGCAACGATATGAACAGCGAGCTTGCCTCTATGAGAACAGGCCCTATGACGGTCGTTAAAAAGGAATACAGCGGCCTAAAGGTGCCGACAAGCGCCCGCCGAGTCGTTGACTCAAAGCTCGGCGTTTACGTTCTTACCGGTATGCAGGTGAAGTTTGTCGAGGTCAAGGTGCTGTTTACCGACGGGGATTATATGATTTGCGAAAAGCAGACGAGCGACGGCGATGTGCTTAGACTCTACGACGAGGTTATTGTGAAAGGAAAGAATCTTTATGATGGAAAAATTATCAGCTGAAGAATTTGACCTTAACTACCAAGGGGTTTTAAAGCGGCTTAAAAGCGCGGCGGAAAAATCGGGGCGTGATATATCCGAAATAACCCTCCTCGCCGCCACAAAGACGGTGGACGCCGACACGATTAATTATGCGATAGAAAAGGGAATTACCCACATAGGCGAAAACCGTGTGCAGGAGCTTATTTCAAAGCACGGACTTTTAAGACCCGCCCACAGCCATTTTATCGGGCATTTGCAGACCAATAAGGTAAAGGATATTATCGATAAGGTTGAAATGATTGAATCGGTAGATTCTATAAGGCTTGCTAACGAAATCTCAAAGCAGGCGCAAAAGCGCGGGATTGTTATGGACGTGCTTCTTGAAATCAATATCGGCGGGGAGGAGTCAAAGTCGGGCTTTGCCCCCGAGGACGCCGAAAAAGCGGTCGGCGAGGTCGCAAAATTAGACGGAATAAGGGTAAAGGGTCTTATGGCGATACCTCCCGCTACCGATTTGCCCGAAGAAAGCCGAAAATATTTCCGCGAAATGTATAAACTGTTTATTGACATACGGGGCAAAAACATAGATAATAGTAATATGAGCGTTCTGTCTATGGGAATGTCAAACGATTTTGATATTGCCGTGGAGGAGGGGGCTAACCTTGTAAGGGTGGGCACCTCGCTTTTCGGCAGGCGCATATAAAATAATAAATAATAAAGGAGCAGAAAAATGGGACTTTTGGATAGCATTAAGAACATAATGCG
>CAMCIX010000234.1 GCA_945875045.1 uncultured Clostridia bacterium
CCTCTGCAAAGCGCGGGGCTTGCCCTTTTCGGGCTTCTCTATTCCTCGTCGGATAATTTAATGTCTGCGCTTATGTTTTTAAAGCCCTCTAATAAAGAAAAGAAGCTTTATGAAAATATTTTAACCCTTTTAGCCCTCCCCTTTCCGCAAAGCAAGACAGAAATTAAGGAAATGCTTTTTAAAACCGACCCCGTTTCGGTGGAAAAATACTTATACTTTAAAAAGCATTATTTCGGCACGGACGTAGATAACGCCCTTAATATGCTTAGCGAAATATCAAAAAACGGCGAGCCGTACAAAATTTCCGACCTTAAAATCGGGGGTAATAATCTTAAAAATATGGGGGTCAGCGGAGAAAAAATCGGGGAAACTCTCGAATATCTTAGAAAATGCGTAACCTTAGACCCCACGCTTAACCGCCGCAGTATATTACTTCAAAAATCCGAGGAATTTAACCGTAACTAAATACACATAAGCGCCATAAACTGTAATATACAGTACGGCGCTCAAGTGTATCGCAATACTGCGTTTAGCCTCCCTCTGACGAGGGAGGTGGCTCGACACAGTCGAGACGGAGGGAGAGAAAAATTAATACTTTTCTTTTACTACCCCTCAGTCTGCTTCCCAGCCAGCTCCCCTGACAAGGAGAGCCGACGCAAGTCTTTTAATACTCATAAGCACCGTAAACTGTAATATACAGTACGGCGCTTATTTTTTTTAAGAGATGATGAATATGAAAAATATTACCGTAATAGGCGGAGACAAGCGGCTTAAAACCGCAACAAAGGAGCTTACGGAAAGGGGCTTTACGGTAAATACGGTAGGGCTTTATGACGACGAAAGCGGAAATATGGAGGGCGACGTTTTACTGCTCCCCGTTCCGACCACAAAGGACGGCGAAACCGTTTTCGCCCCCTTTGCAAAGCGTAAAATCTATCTTTCCGAGGTTGCCGACAAGGCGGATAACAGGCTTATTCTTACCTGTAATTACAGCTTTAAGGATAAAAACTGCATTGATTACGGCAAGCTTGACAGCTACTCCCTACTAAACGCGATTCCGACCGCCGAGGGAGCTATAAAGCTTGCGATTGAAAATACCTCCTTTACCCTGTGGCAGAGCCGCGTTCTCATAATAGGCTACGGCAGGGTCGGAAAGGTTTTAGCCGACAGGCTTAAAGCCTTAGGCGCTTATGTTACGGTAAGCGCGAGAAAGCCCTCCGACCTTGCGCTTATTAAGGCTCTCGGCTGTAACGCGACAGAGACGCAAGCGGTAGGCGAAACGCTGTCCGATTACGATATTGTTTTCAACACCGTCGACGTAAAGGTGATAGACGACAAAGACTTTGAAAACTGCTCCTTAAAGCTTATAATCGACCTGTCATCATTGGGAGGCTTTGACGTCGCCGCCGCACGTGAATGCGGTATTCACGCCCTTAAAGCCCCAGGACTTCCGGGACTTTGCGCGCCGCTTACCGCCGGAAAAATATTGGCGGAAACTGTAACTGGGATACTTAATTCACACTTTTAATAAAAGAGGAGAACGCCATGAAAGACATTACATTGGGATATGCGTTCTGCGGTTCCTTCTGCACGATAAAAAAATCCCTCGCCGCCCTTAAAATGCTTGCCGAGTCGGGGTATAAAATAAAGCCTATTATGTCGCAAATTGTTTATAACACCGACACGCGCTTCGGAAAGGCGGAGGATTTAATTCGCGAGGTGGAGGAAATCTGCGGCGAGAAGATTATCCACGACATCGCCGCCGCCGAGCCGATAGGTCCTAAAAATCTGCTTGACATTATCGTTGTTTCCCCCTGCACGGGAAACACGGCGGCAAAAATCGCTTTAGGCATTACCGATACCCCCGTCACAATGGCGGTAAAGGCGAGCCTTAGAAACAACAAGCCCACAGTGCTTGCCGTAGCCACCAACGACGCCCTCGGAGCCTCGGCTAAAAACCTCGGACTGCTTCACAATACCTCAAACATCTATTTTGTCCCCTACCGTCAGGACGATCCGTTAGGTAAGAACAATTCGCTGGTCTGCGATTTTTCGCTTATTCCGCAAACGGTGGAAAAAGCCCTTAAAGGCGAGCAGATACAGCCGATTTTGATTTAACCGAATACTAAACAAGGGGCTGTAAAAAAACACAGCAGCTTCAAAGGCGGATTAATTAAGCAAAAATAAAACAAACAAGCTTTGCAAAAGCACGAAAATAAGGCTAATGCAAAGCTTGTTTGCTTTTTAAGAGACAAATCGGGGTTTGTAGGGGAGGGTCTCCGTGCCCTCCCGAAACATTTGAAGTATAACCGGGAGGGCACAGAGACCCTCCCCTACGTATTTGGATATTGGATGTAGACGCGGAAGGCATAAATTATTTCCCTACGTTAAAAACGGATAATGTAGGGAACGGATTTATCCGTTCCGCAGATTAGGCTCAACGTGGCGGGGAAACCCTACAAAATATCATTATGTTTCGCCTATAAATACCTCAATTTCGCGTTATTTAATTCCGAATTCCGCATTCCGAATTCCGAATTTATATACGCAAGCCTCGATTTGTTTTTTTACAACCCCTCGTCAGCCTAACTGCAAAATCTGTGATTGCCAATTGCGGTTATCACGGGGCGGGAGAAAATCCATTTACTTGTGGCGGTGCTTGGATTATAGTAATAAATAGCTCCCCCGCTCGGGTCAAGCCCGTTTATCGCGTCACGCGCGGCGCTGTAGGCGCTGTCGGCGACAGGCTCGTAAAACTGACCGTCGTCAAGACAGGAAAAGGCTCCCTTTTGGTAAATTACTCCCGAAAGGGTATCGGGAAAGGAGGGGTGCTCTACACGGTTAAGTATCACCGCGCCGACCGCAACCTGACCTAAATAGTCCTCTCCCCTTGCCTCCGCCGAAATAATACGGGCAAGCAGTTCATAATCCGACGAGGAATACCCGCCGTAGGAGTTGCCCTCGGTTCCCGAAACGCCGAGCGCCTTAAGGGTTTTCTCCCCCGCTATTCCGTCGGGATTAAGCCCGTTATCCTTTTGAAAGCTTATCACAGCCGAGCGGGTTCTCGTGCCGAAAATTCCGTCAATCGTGTAATCGTAATAGCCCTTATTTTTTAGCGACTCCTGAACGGCGCGCACCTCCTCGGAGCGGGAGCCGACCTTCGACAGCCCCGATACCGAGACCCCGCACAAACTAATCAGCATTATAAAAGCGAGCATAATCGCGAAAACGCGTTTCATACATTTTCACCCTTTTAAAATAATATTATTATGCTGTCCTAAGT
>CAMCIX010000235.1 GCA_945875045.1 uncultured Clostridia bacterium
TACACACTGCATATCGTCGGCAGCGTCAGATGTGTATAAGAGACAGATGATATACGCAATGAGTGATCTTCACGGGTGTTATGAAAAATATATTAAAATGCTTGATAAAATCAATTTCAGCGACAGTGACACGCTTTATATTCTCGGTGATGTTGTTGACCGCGGTAACGGCGGAATTAAGCTTTTGCAGGATATGTGCGAGAGAAAAAATGTGATTCCGTTAAGGGGAAATCACGATTATCTTGCCTGCTATCTCCTTAAAGCATTATGCTTTAACGCGGATATTTCCTTTGCAGATAACATCACCGATAAATTTAATATGTGGCTGTATGACGGAGGCGCTCCGACCTATGACGCGTTTACCGCGCTGACACCTAAAGAGCAGAATAAAATCATAGCCTATCTTAACACCTTTCTTATTTATGACGAGGTTCACTGCGGTGGAAACGATTTTTTCCTTGCTCATACCGTACCCGAAAAGAAGCGTATGGAACAGTTTAACAAATTGCTATGGCAGGAATTTATTACTGGAGAGCCTGAATACGAAAAGGAATATTTTCCCGACAAATATATTGTGACGGGGCACACGCCCACAGGCTTTATAGACAAGGCTTACAAAGGCAGAATATACATAAAAAACAATCATATCGCGATAGACTGCGGAGCGGTCTTCGGCAACCCGCTCGGCTGTATTTGTCTTGATACTTTGGAAGAATTTTATACCGAATAGTCTTATGTACCAAAATCGGTATACGCTAAGGTCTTGAAAAATTTTGTGCTATACTGTTCTCTAAAACTACGGAGACGGTAAAATGAATAAAGGAAAAAACGAATTTGAAATCACCCTTACAAGCAAGCTTTACAAAATAGTCGGAATGACGAAAAAATCCGATTCATTCAAGGATTTTAATGTTGGCGATATTGTATATATCAAATGCAAATTATTAGAGTCCGACAAAGTTATTTCCGAGAATTTCTCCTGCGTAAATCTTTCGAAAAACAATAAGGAAATACCGCTTGACTTTAAGCAAACACAAGACTTTTTCTGCTGTTTCTCGGTCGAGTACTGTATAAAATAAACGGAGCGGAGAATTAAAATGGATAAAGTAATTTTTAATCTGTCAGCCAAAATTACGGTTATGCTTTTAGGCGCTCCGGGGATCGGCAAAACGGCGGCGGTTACAGAGTTTGCCGACAGTATCGGCGCGGATTTGGTTGATATTCGTCTGTCTACCGAGACCCCGAGCAGCTTTGAGGGAAAGGACTACATTTCACCAAAGACGGGAAATCTTAAAAAAGCAAGGTCGTGGTGGCTACAGCGCATAGACCGAAATAAAGAAAACGACATACCGACCGTGCTTTTTTTCGACGAGTACACCAACGCGCCCGACGCGCTCCAGCAGCTTGCATATTCACCGTTTAACGAGAGAAAGCTGCACGGCGAAAGCTTTGATTATTGTTTAAAAAACGGGAAATCAGGTTTATATGTATTCGGTGCGGGCAACCGCCCCGAGGACGAAACGGGCGCGCGGGAAATGATATATGCCTCTAAAACCCGCGTTTTTACCGTGGATTTTGAGGCTTCATATAAGGACTGGCTTTTGTGGGCGGAGAAAAACGGCATAAACCAAAAAATCAGAGCCTTTATTTACGCAAATCCCGACGCGCTGATTGAAAAGCCGTCAACAGGAACCGCCTGCCCGCGCGAATGGGCGAACTGCTCCTATGCGCTTGATTCGGGACTGAATTACCGCGAGGCGGCGCACGGCACGGTGCGAGGAGCAAATGAAGCAAAGTTCTGTGCGTTTTATAAGGACAGCACCCTTTGTCCGACGGTTGAGGAAATAGTAAGCGGACGAGCCAAAAAGCCCTCCGCCGTTCATCTGGCGGCGTTTGCGCCTGTTTTAGCATTAAGTCTGAAGGAAGACCCCGAAGTTACGCGGCATTTCCCGATTGTATACCGTTGGATTGCAGAGCAAAGCCCCGAGTGTGAGATTATGTTTGCAAAATATGCGGTGGAAGAACTTAAAGATGCGTTGATTTCAGATATTGATTGCATGGCGGTTCTCGCTTCTGCCGCCGAAAAAGTAGGTCGGAGCGTAAAATGAATTTTAATACGCTTATTTGGAAAGAGCCGTGGCTTGCGCCGATTGCTTTAAATATAACGGCGGTTATAAAAACCAATGAAATCAATACCGCAGGCATTACTCCGAACGGAAAAACACTTTATTACAATCCCGATTTTTGGAAGAGGTTAAGAAGCGAAGAACGGCTCGGCGTTCAGCTTCACGAGCTGCTGCATATTGTAAACCTCCATGCTAAACGGCGGGACGGGCGGGATTTTTCAAAATGGAATACCGCCTGCGATATGTCAATAAATTATCAGATAAAAAAAGCGGGTTATAAGCTCCCCGCGAGTGCGCTCCCAGGAGAGGACGAATCGGCAGAGCAGATTTATGATATGTTAAATACAGCTAAATCCCCCACATCGAGGAACGGACTGCTTTCGGGGAACGGTCAGCCGGGTTCAGGTGCGAACATATTAGCGGACGATTTGTTAAAGCGAAACTGCGACGGAAGCGAAAGCTTCAGCGAGGAAACCGCCGAGGCAGCCGAAAGCGCGGGAAAGTTGGCGGGAAGAGGCTCTACTCCGCTATCAAAGCTTTACCAACCGATAGCCTCCAAGGCGGACTGGCGAACGGTCCTGCGGGGCTTTGTAAAAAGCATTTCGGGCGACGAGGTTGACTACCTTTCCTACGAATTTGACGAGTACGGTATCTGCGAGGATATTTTGTGTTGTAAGCCGAAATCAAAGCTGTGCGTGCTTACGGATGAAAGCGGAAGTATAGAAGACGGTCTATACCGTCAGTTTTTGGGTGAGCTTAATAAAATGTCGCGATTTGCCGAGGTGTTCGTTTCGGGCTTTACGGACGGTACTAAGCTTGACGCCGTTCCCTTAAAAGACTACCGCCGCACTATGACCGGCGGCACGGATTTGCTCCCAGCCTACAGTGAGGCGTGTGAAAAGGATTTCGACGGAATTATAGTTTTGACCGACGGATACCTTGAATTTCCCGACTCCGAGCCTAAGCCCACGGTTTGGGCAATGCCCGAGCGCAGGAACAGAAAATATGAGGTAATTTTATGAAAAAGTTAGGCAGCGTAGAATCAATCGAGGATTTTATTTTAGCAATAGCGGGCGGTGCAGATGTCAACGGCACCTGGAAAGGCGGCCCGCTTATTGAGCATTATTTCACCGAGGCTATGCGGCATATAGTAATCT
>CAMCIX010000236.1 GCA_945875045.1 uncultured Clostridia bacterium
AGCGACTGACCGTAGAAGTTATAGATTCCTCCGGCAAAACGAAAACCGCCCGAATAAAAAAGGACGAATACGAGGAAATAGGTCTCGAATTTGAGACCTATTTAATGGATAAAAAGCACTCCTGCCGCAATAAATGCGTTTTCTGCTTTATCGACCAGCTGCCAAAAGGGCTTCGCGAGAGCCTTTATTTTAAGGACGACGATTCCCGCCTTTCCTTTCTTTTCGGAAATTATATCACCCTTACCAACATCACCGAGCACGAGGTCGAGCGCATTATAAAAATGCATATAAGCCCTATAAATATTTCGGTGCATACCACCAATCCCGATTTGCGGGTTAAAATGATGGCGAATAAAAATGCGGGTAAGGCGCTCCAAATTATTGACCGTTTTAACAGCGCGGGGATAAAGCTTAACTGTCAGCTGGTGCTGTGTCCCGGCTATAACGACGGGGAGGAGCTTGAAAGAACCCTATCTGATTTAAGCCGACTTGAAAACGCCGAGTGTATTGCCGCGGTGCCCGTGGGGCTTACCGCCTACCGCGAGGGGCTGGCTGAAATCGAGCCTTTTAATAAGCAGACGGCGGGCGCGGTGTTGGATATAATTGATAAATACGGCGATATTTGCCTTACAAAGTACGGTCAGCGCAGAATTTACGGAGCGGACGAGTTTTATCTTTTAGCCGAACGGGAAATCCCCGAGGCAGACTATTACGGCGACTTTTTACAGCTTGAAAACGGCGTGGGGCTTTGGTCGCTTTTGCGAAGCGAGGCTTTGGACGCTCTTAATGACTGTGATTATAAGCTTGAAGATGAGCGCAGTATCTCGCTTGTAACGGGCGAGGCGGCGTATCCGCTTATTAAAATGATAGCCGAGAAATGCATGGGTAAAAATCCGCTTTTAAAAGCGAGGGTTTTCCCGATTAAAAACAACTTTTTCGGCGGAAAAATCAATGTTTCGGGACTTGTCACGGCTACGGATATTGCGGAACAGCTAAGGAATGAAGATTTAGGTGAGGAGCTGTTAATCCCATCTGTAATGCTTCGTGCCGAGGGGGATATGTTCCTTGACAGCGTGACGGTCGACGAGCTGTCAAAGCGTTTAGGGGTAAAAATAACACCCGTTAATAACGACGGCTACGAGCTTGTTGACGCGATTTTGGGAATTAAAGAATAAAGGGGGCGCGCCTTATGGCAAAACCTGTTGTCGCGGTTGTCGGCAGACCGAATGTCGGCAAATCGACTCTTTTTAATAAAATAATAGGTAAACGTCTTTCTATTGTGGACGATACTCCGGGCGTTACGCGCGACCGTATCTACGGCGACGGCGAATGGCTCGGCAAAAAGTTTATGCTGGTTGACACGGGGGGTATAGAGCCGGATAACGGCGACGTTATACTCTCGGGTATGCGGGCGCAGGCACAGCTTGCTATTGACACCGCCTCGGTTATAATTTTTGTTACCGATATTAAGGCGGGGGTTACGGCTTCGGATATGGAGGTTGCGGCAATGCTGCAAAAGAGCGGTAAGCCGGTGGTGCTGTGCGTTAACAAGTGCGACGGAATAGGCGAGCTTCCGCCCGATTTTTATGAGTTTTACAATTTAGGCATAGGCGAGCCTATCGCGGTTTCCTCGGTTCACGGTCACGGTACGGGCGACCTGTTGGACGAGGTTATAAAAAATATCCCCGAATCGGAGTTTGAGGACGGCGAGGAGGATATTATCAACGTCGCGGTTATAGGCAAGCCCAACGCGGGAAAATCCTCCCTTATAAATCAGATAGCGGGGGAGGAGCGCTCAATTGTATCGGATATTGCGGGTACTACGCGTGACGCTATCGACACACGGGTTGAGCGGGACGGCGTTAAGTACAACTTTATCGATACGGCGGGTCTTCGCCGCAAAAGCCGAGTTGAGGACAAGATTGAAAAATACAGCGTGTTAAGGGCTAAAATGGCTGTTGAACGCGCCGACGTCTGCGTTATTATGATAGACGGCAAGGAGGGCTTTACCGAGCAGGATTCAAAGGTCGCAGGACTTGCGGTCGAGCAGGGCAAGGCCTGCATTATCGCCGTTAACAAATGGGACGCGGTCGATAAGGACGGCAAAACGATGGACAGTACACGAAAAAGCCTTATGAAGGACTTTTCCTTTATGCCCTACGCGCCTATAATCTTTATCTCCGCAAAGACGGGACAGCGAATAGACCGCCTTTTCGAGCTGATAAAATATGTAAATGAGCAGAATATGATGCGAATATCCACGGGTATGCTAAACGATATTTTAGCCGACGCGACAGCTAGGGTTCAGCCTCCTACGGATAAGGGCAAACGGCTTAAAATCTACTATATGACCCAGGCTTCTACAAAGCCGCCGACATTCGTTTGCTTCTGCAACAAGGCGGAGCTGTTCCATTTTTCCTACCAGCGTTATCTTGAAAATCAGATTCGCTCGACATTCGGGCTTGAGGGCACGCCCGTCCGTTTTGTAATTCGTGAAAGGGGAGACAAATGATGTATTTAGCGGCTGCAGCGGCGGTGGTCATCGCCTATTTTTTGGGAAGTATAAATTTTGCGGTGATTTTTGCAAACGCTTTTCTTAAAAAGGATGTAAGGGAGCTTGGGAGCGGAAATGCGGGCACTACAAATGTTATGCGTACCGCGGGCTTTTTGCCGGGCGCGCTTACCTTTGTTTGCGACGCATTAAAGGGCTTTGCCGCCTGCTCTATCGGCAAAATGCTTTTTATTCACGCTTATCCCGATACGATACCGTGGATATATGTTGCGTATATGTGCGGAGTTGCTTGTATGTTGGGTCATATTTTCCCGATTTTCTTCGGGTTTAAGGGCGGCAAGGGGGTTGCGACGAGCGTTGGCATTTTCGCTGTCTGCTGTCCTATTGCGATTGTTATAGGACTTACCGTTTTTGCGCTTATGGTATTACTTACAAAAATAGTTTCCTTAAGCTCTCTTATAGCCACCGTTACGGTTATTTCGCTTTCTATAGTATTTTATAATTTCGATGCTAATATCGCTCTGCCTGCAGTTTTAAGCATTTCAATGGGCGCGATAGTCTTCCTAAAGCACAAGGACAACATAAAGCGTCTTGTTAAGGGCGAGGAAAAGAAAATAACGGTTCGGAGGAAAAAGTAATGGCTAAAATTACGGTTTTAGGAGCCGGCGGCTGGGGAATGGCTCTCGCACTTTCGGCTAACGGCTGCGGTAACGAGGTTACTGTCT
>CAMCIX010000237.1 GCA_945875045.1 uncultured Clostridia bacterium
AATGAGGCAAAAAAACACAACAAAAAGGTCACCGTGTAACTCCAGCTAAAATTTGGCAGCTCAGTTTTGCCAGTTAATCAACGATAAATAGTTTTGCTACGCCGATGGCGTCTTTTATGTCCTGCCTAAATAATGCTGTATAGCAAATAAGGGTGAAAAGCACCTCATTCTGAAAATGTATTATCAAATGATGATAAGTATTCGATTATCTTAGTGTAATGATGGGCAAAGAAATTTGTTTGCAGCGGTAATCATGCAGACACAGCAAGGCTTACCCTCGGCGCGCTTTTTATCAATAAACTGAAATACTGGTTGGTTTTCTGAAGCTTTTTGAATATAATGCAATCGATTGAAAGCACTGAGGCATCGGTGAAGTTCACATCAAAGCAGGATGTATCATGCAGTATTTTCTTAAATATATTTTTTAATTTTTTCAAGTGCCGTATAAAATGTCCTCTCTGAAGCTTTATCGGACTTTCGACTGGCTGAATGGGAAATTTCTTCAAAGGTCATTGGATTTATGCGGATATAATCTACTTCTCCATTTTTAAGTATCGCTTTCCTTGTAGACCAACAAGAATCGCAGAAGCCTAAATGCTTGGCAAGGGTACGCTGTTCACGGTAGGAAAGCCTGTCATACGCTGAATATAAGGCGTTATACAACACAGTGCGAAAATACAGCTTGTCCGGCTCGGAAGAATAATCGACTGTAATATCCTCATCGGTTTTCTCTCCGTCCTCGTCATAGTCCTTGTAAAAGTCAGCACGACTCTCGTTTAATATGCCAATCGTAAGGTATTGTTTTACTGTCATATATTCCATTCCGACTTTATCGGCAACCCTTTGTATGGCTTCGTCACTTCCGTTATCGCCGTTTTGGTGGTAGATCGCCATAATACGCTTCATCACGGGATAGGTATCCGTCGTCATTGTTACAACGCCGCTTTGCGCTGTGCGGATATATTCCTCAATACTATCCGAAATATACCGCTTTTGAAATACCGTGAACGGAGCACCTACCGTCGTATCATAATTTTGCAAGGCTTTCCATATTCCGACGATTGAAGCTTGCTTAATATCCGCAAAATGCTCAGTCATAGCATACCGCTCACAAGCAGATTGCGCTATTTTATTCAGCATAGGCTCTTGGTCGTGCAGATACCACAAGAGATACTTTTCATCATTCTCAGCGAAATAACTGTCAATATATTCCTGTGGCAGCAGCTTTGGCGGCGCAGGATCAAGACGGTACATACTACGTTCCAATATGTACTGCTGTTGTATTAGTATCAACGACTTAGTTGACAGCGATGAGGGCGAAAATGAAATAGCACCGTTTAAGAATGTTATGAACGAGATGTACGCCCGTGACATCAGCCGAAAGGTGCGTTCAGCCCACCGTATCCGGGGAACCTCCGGCGAACCGTTATCTCAGCCGCCGTATGGGTATATGAAATCTCCTGAAAACAAAAAGAAATGGATTATAGACCCGGAGGCGGCAGCCATTGTTAAAGACATCTTTAAGATGACTTTAGAGGGAAAAGGTGCCGAAACAATCGCCCGCATCTTGCAGGAGAAAAAGGTGCTTGTGCCGATGGCGTACTGGCAAAGCAAGGGGTTACCCCGTGGCGGAAAGAAAACACAGCCGAATCCGTATAAGTGGTGCAAGACAACGGTATCCAAAATCCTTGCACAGCAGGAATACTGCGGGGATATTATCAACTTCAAAACCTGCTCCAAATCATTTAAGAACAAAACGAGATATGCGAATCCCGAAGATAAATGGATGATTTTCAAGGATGTTCACGAGCCGATTATTGACCGTGAAACCTTTGAATAGGTACAGAAGTTTATAGGCAAAACCCGCCGCCGCAATCCCAAACCGGAAAACTGGGAGCGCAATATGTTCTGTGATTTGCTCTACTGCGCCGATTGCGGAAAAAAGCTGTGGTTTAACATCAAGCATGACAAAGAGGATATTCCGTTCTTTATGTGCGGCAATTACCACGGAAACCGAGGCACCTGTTCCTCCACGCATTATTTGAGAGCCGACGCTATTGAGCAGGTGGTAACATTAGAGCTTCGCCGATTATCCAAATGCCTGTGTGATGATGAGAAAAGCTTTGCCGCTCTGCTTGCAAGAAAGACCAACGCGGACATTTTGAAAGAGAAAAAGCATCTTGAGAGCGAGCTACAAAAATGTCTTATGCGCAGTGAGCAGGTGTCTGAGCTGTGTATAAAGTGCTACGAGGATAATGTTTCAGGCAAACTGAGCGATGAGATATTTATGCGATTTTCTCAAAAGTACGAAGCCGAACGGTTAGAACTAAAAGAGAAAATCGGGGCATACAGCAAACGCTTGGCAGAGGTCGAGGAAATGCAGCTCGGAAAGGAGAAATTCATCGCCGCTGTTCGGAAGTTTATGCAGATGGACAAGCTTACCGCACCGCTGCTTCGGGAACTCATCGACCGCATTGATGTATACGAAGTAACGGGTACAGGCAAAAACCGCAAGCAGATGATAAAAATTCACTATAAGTTTGTAGGGTATCTGGAACTGCCGAGTCTTGCAAGACGGCACAATTACCGTGAGGAAACCCGAAAAGGCGTTGCCGTTGAATATGTCCCGAATGCTTTACCGGCATAACAAAAAGAGCAGGGTAATCCCTGCTCATACATACAAGAAGATGCAAAATGTAGGCAAAAAGAAATTGAGTGTCCATATCCCAACTCTCGGGTTGGTTATGAACACTCGATATGGTGCCGGTGGTTCGTACCCTGTAAAACTGCCTAAAGGGTCTTACTTTCTTGACAAGCTCAAAAAGAGGATAACCGCAATCCGTCAAAAATACACCGCATTTTTCATAAATACTCTTTGTTCTTTGTCACTCTCTTCCCTTGGATTTCTGGAATTTTGGAAAAATTTTCTTTTGGCAAGAAGCGACAAGGCGAAAAGAAATCCTGAAAACACAACGACATTGGATTCCCTTTGGGAAACCAAAACAAATTTGCAAATTAATATTATAATAATGAGACCTATGCTCTTCACTTCGTTGGGCATAGGTCTCATTATTTTTGGAGGCAATGCGTATGAAAAACTTTATTGAAGAACTATATTACGGTAATATAGACCCACAGGCAAGGGGGTTTACAAAGAACAGCCGTATTAAAAAAGCCTACGATAAGATAACCGAGCTTGAAAAACTGCTGAATGAAA
>CAMCIX010000238.1 GCA_945875045.1 uncultured Clostridia bacterium
TTTCTGCCTTCCATTTTAGCAGCCTTTTCAACCGTGCAGTGATCCGCACAGTATTCCGCAAAGCGTTTCATGGTGTCAAGACCGATTTCCGGGTGACCGAGCTCCCTGCCCCTAAAGCGGATAGAGACCTTAACCTTGTCGCCGTCGTCAAGAAAACGGATGGCGTGTCTGCCCTTTGTTTCAAAATCATGAACGTCAATACTAAGTCCTAAGCGGATTTCCTTAATTTCAACCGTCTTCTGATTCTTTTTGGCTTCCTTTTCACGCTTAGCCTGCTCGAAACGGTATTTACCGTAATCCATTATTTTGCATACAGGCGGTTCGGCGTTGGGTGAAATACAAACCAAATCCAGATCCGCTCCGTACGCCGCCTCCAAAGCCTTGGCGACAGGCATAATGCCGAGCTGAGAACCGTCAGACCCGATTGTACGGACTTCCTTGAATTTAATATTTTCGTTTACGGAAAGCTCTTTGCTGCTAATATTGATGCACCTCCAAAATTCGTTTGCAGCCCGATTCGCAGTTTTCTGCAAATCAAAAGCGCGGACGCCAAAACGTCCGCGCATAAAAATACCAAGGAATACTTTGTATTTCTATTGACCCTTTAAGACAGAACTCAAAAGGGTGAGGACGATAGGCGTTCTGCTTCATTGTGCTTCTATTTTACCACAAATTTTTAGTTTGTCAAGCATTTTTTAAAATTAATTTGCCAAAGCCGCTTTAAGCTCGTCTATGCGGTCGGTTTTCTCCCACGAAACGTTAAGGTCGGTTCTGCCCATATGACCGTATGCGGCAAGCTGTCTGTAAATCGGCTTACGTAAATCAAGGGCGTCGATTATAGCGGACGGGCGCAAATCAAATACCTTTTTAACCGCCTCGGCAATTTTTTCATCGTCGTATTTGCCCGTGCCAAAGGTATCAACCATTACCGAAACGGGGCGCGCCACGCCTATCGCATAGGCTAACTGCACCTCGCACTTTGAGGCTATACCCGCCGCTACAATATTTTTAGCGATATATCTCGCGGCATAGGCGGCACTGCGGTCAACCTTTGTCGGGTCCTTACCCGAAAATGCTCCGCCGCCGTGGCGTGCAAAGCCGCCGTAGGTATCAACGATTATTTTGCGTCCCGTAAGTCCCGTATCTCCCGCGGGACCGCCCACAACAAATCTTCCCGTCGGGTTTATGTAAACCTTTGTATTGTTATCAAACAACTCTGCGGGAACCGTAGGCTTAATCACCTTCTCTAAAATATCGGCGCGGAGCGTTTCCAAATCAACCACGGCGCTGTGCTGTGAAGAAACCACAACCGCGTCTATCCTAACGGGCTTGCCGTCGTCATATTCAACGGTCACCTGTGTTTTGCCGTCGGGTCTTAGGTAGCTGAGCTCTCCGCTCTTTCTGACGTCGGTCAAGCGTTTTGCCATTTTGTGGGCAAGCGAAATCGGCAGGGGCATTAATTCGGGTGTTTCGTCACAGGCATAGCCGAACATCATTCCCTGATCTCCCGCGCCGTTAAGATTGTACCTGTCCTCTTGACCCTCCTTAAATTCAAGGGAATTATCAACCCCCATAGCAATATCCGGCGACTGCTTATCGATAGCCGTCATAACCGCGCAGGTATTGCCGTCAAAGCCCGCTTCCGGGCTGTTATAGCCTATTTCGCAGACCACGTCCCGCGCAAGCTGAGGAATATCGATATGGCAATCGGTTGAAATTTCGCCCATAACCGTGATACTTCCCGTGGTGCAGAAGGTCTCACAGGCGACGCGGGCGTCGGGGTCGTTTTTAAGAATTTCGTCGAGAACCGCGTCGGAAATTCGGTCGCAAACCTTATCGGGATGTCCCTCGGTTACCGATTCGGACGTAAAAAGCATTTTTGACATTTTAATTTCCTCCATTTTTATGTGTCCTGTATAGATATTTTGATGAAAATAAAAGCCGCTCCGAAAACGAAGCGGCATAAAACCTCATCTTTCGGATAATCCGCCGGAATTGGCACCTTGATTAAAAAATCAGGTTGCCGGGCATCACAGGGCCGGTTCCCTCCGCCGCTCTTGATAAGGACATATTAATTTTTATATACATATTGTAGCACATAATTTCCGTTTGTCAACAAGAAATTTTATCCGTTCTGCTTTTTAAATCCGAATTTTAAAATCGGGGAAATTCGCTTATAAACCGCGAAGCAAACGGCCGCGTCGATTATACCCTTAATAAAGGTAAAGGGCAGATTGAAGATTAAAAGGCATTTTAAAAGGTTGTCGGAGGCGGGCAGAATAGCCTGATACATTCCGATAATCGCCTCCATCGGCATACCGTAAAGCACTACATAGGCGGGATATACTACAAAGTAGTTGGTGACAACGCTTACCGCCGCCATTGCAAAGGAGCCTACCAAAGCACCGATAAGCGCGCCCTTACGGTCCTTGTGCTTCATATAGATAAGACCCGCAACGCCCGTGAAGACCGCTCCCAAAAGGAAGTTTGAAAGCTCGCCCACACCCGCCGAGGTGGTGACGAAAAGGTGGAGGAGATTTTTAATAAGGCAGACTAATATTCCGTACTGCGGACCGAAGGCAAAGGCGGAAATTATAGCGGGAATTTCCGAAAAATCAAGCTTGATAAAGGATGGAATGATAAATGGCAGCGGAAATTCCAACAGCATAAGTACAAATCCGACCGCTCCCATAACCGCGCTTACCGCAATACCTCTGATTAAATTTTGTCTTTTCATTTTACATTTTCCTTTCTTTTTTCAGGGGAATTAAAAGAAAAAGAAGAAACGCCCCCACGAAAGTGAGGGCGAAAAATGCAAATACATATACATTCTTCTTTCATCCGGACTTTAACCGTCGGCTTCGGAGTTTCACCGAATCAGCCAAAAAGGCTCGCGGGCTTTACCGCCGGTGGGGAATCACACCCCGCCCTGAAGATTATGTTAATATAATATTACCAAATACTCTGTTTGTCAATAGAAATATGAAAATTATTCCTTTGAATTTTTAAGCGAGTCTCGGATTTCGCGCAGGAGCAGTACCTCTTCGCTGGGTTCTGCGGGCTTTGCCTCCTCGGCGACCTCCTCCTTCTTGCGCTTAAAGGCGTTCATACCCTTGATAACAAGGAAAATAACCATTGCTATAAGCAGGAAGTTAACCACGCACTGGATAAAGTTTCCGTAGCCGATTGCCGCCTCCTCGGTGGTTTCGGTTGCCTC
>CAMCIX010000239.1 GCA_945875045.1 uncultured Clostridia bacterium
TACACACTGCATATCGTCGGCAGCGTCAGATGTGTATAAGAGACAGGCATATCTGGCTTTCGCTTAAAAACGCCGCCCTCTTTACCGAAAATATCGCGGAGGTATTGGGAGAAAAGGACCCCGATAACGCGGAATTTTACAGGGAAAGCTACGAAAAATATTCCGAAAAAATAATGTCGCTTGACAGCGAATATCGCACGGCTGTAAGCAGGGCGAGAATTAAAACCCTACTGTTTGCCGACCGCTTTCCTTTCAGATATTTAACCGAGGATTACGGGCTTTCGTATTACGCCGCCTTCCCGGGCTGTTCGGCGGAGACCGAGGCGAGCTTTGAAACGGTGGCGTTTTTAAGCGCGAAAACCGATGAATTAGGGCTTAAATATATTCTCACAACCGAAACCGCTGGGACGAAAATCGCCGACACGGTGAGAGCCAATACAAGGAAAAAAAATCAGGAAATACTTGTGCTTGACAGTATGCAGTCGGTAGGCTTTAAGGACGCGGAAAAGGGCGTTACCTATCTTTCGGTGATGCAAAAAAATCTTGAAGCTCTTAAAAAAGCGTTGAGTTAGGAGAAATGAAATGGCGCTTCTGACAGTCAAAAATTTAAAGCTCGGCTATGAGGGGAAAACCGTTGCCGAGGGGCTTAATTTCACCGTGAACAGCGGAGATTATCTTTGCATAGTCGGGGTTAACGGCTCGGGTAAAACCACACTTATGAAAACAATTCTTCATCTTAATCCGCCGATTTCGGGCAAAATCGAGACGGGGGAGGGCTTAAAATCCTCGGAGATTGGCTATCTCCCCCAGCAGACCGAAATACAGCGGGATTTCCCCGCAAGCGTGTGGGAAATTGTGCTTTCGGGCAATTTAGGTCACGGCGGACTTCGTCCCTTTTATACTAAGGAGGAAAAGGCGGCGGCGAAAAGAAATATTGAAAAAATGGGGATAACCGACCTCACGAAGCGTTGCTACAGGGAGCTTTCGGGCGGTCAGCAGCAAAGGGTACTGCTTGCCCGCGCCCTTTGCGCCACCAGCAAAATGCTGTTGCTTGATGAGCCTGTTTCGGGGCTTGATCCTACGGTTACCGCCGAAATGTACGACCTTATTTACGGGCTTAACAAAGAGGGAATAACGGTAATTATGATTTCCCACGATATAAAGGCGGCGCTTAAATATGCGACCCATATTTTGCAGATAGGCAAGGATAATTTTTTCGGCACTAAAGAGGAGTATTTAAAAAGCGGCGCGGCGGAGCAGTTTAACGAAAAAGGGGAGGAGAGCGTATGAGCGAAATCCTTTCACAGCTTGCACACTATTTTGAATACCCCTTTGTAAGGTACGCTATGATTGTCGGGGTGCTTATCGCCCTTTGCTCCTCACTTTTGGGGGTGACGCTGGTGCTTAAGCGTTTTTCCTTTATTGGGGACGGGCTTTCCCACGTTGCCTTCGGCGCGCTGGCGGTCGCCTCGGCGGTGGGACTTACAAACGAAATGATTATTGTTCTTCCCGTTACGGTGATAAGTGCGGTTTTACTGCTAAGAACAGGGAAAAATACAAAAATCAAGGGCGACGCGGCGATTGCAATGATTTCGGTCGGCGCACTCGCGCTCGGATACCTTGTTATGAATGTTTTTTCAACCTCCTCTAATGTATCGGGCGACGTTTGCAGTACCCTTTTTGGTTCAACCTCAATTCTTACCCTTTCCCGCGCCGAGGTCCTGCTCTGCGCGGTGCTTTCTGCGGTCGTTATACTGATTTTTATTCTCTTTTACAATAAAATATTCGCGGTTACCTTTGACGAAAGCTTTGCGCGGGCGACGGGCGTTAAGGCGGGGGTGTATAATCTGCTAATCGCGGTGATTACGGCGGTTATAATAGTACTTGCGATGAAGCTTGTCGGGTCCTTACTTATTTCCGCGCTGGTTATTTTCCCCGCGCTTTCGGCAATGCGGCTCTTTAAAAGCTTTAAGCCTGTAGTGATTTTTTCTGCGGCAATTTCGGTTTTTTGCGCGGCGGCGGGAATACTTATTTCTATTCTTGCGGGAACGCCGGTAGGCTCGACCGTGGTTGCGGCGGATATTGCCGCGTTTGGTATTTGTTGGACATTGGGCGCGGTAAGAGGCAGATAAATGAGACAGCTTCACCCGATATCTCCGCTTTATAATAAAGACTCGCAGGTGCTCATTTTGGGCAGCTTTCCCTCGGTTAAATCGCGGGAGCAGGCGTTTTTTTACGGTCACCCGCAAAACAGGTTCTGGCGGGTTATTGCAGAGGTTTTTGAAAGCCCGCAGCCTTTTACGGTCGAAGAAAAAAAGCGGCTTATTTTAAGCAACCGTCTGGCGCTTTGGGACGTTATCGCCGAGTGCGAGATAACGGGCTCGTCGGATTCGAGCATAAAAAATGTCGTTCCGAACGATATAGGCAAAATAATATCCGATTGCGATATAAAGGCGATTTTTGTAAACGGCAGAACGGCGGAAAAATACTATATCCGTTATACCGAGCCGATAATAGGCAAAAAGGCAATTTGTCTTCCCTCCACAAGTCCTGCAAACGCCGCGTGGAGCATTGAACGGCTATGCGAAAAATGGAAGCTTTTAAGAGAACATATTGATATTTTATAATGCCGGAGGGTCGTGCTTTCGGCATTTTTTATGCAAAAAAGAATTAATTTGACCGATAATTACAGATTTTGGAAAAAGTTTGTGCTGTGCGCTTGACAAACATAATGATAATGTTGTAATATAAATATACTGTATGATATTATGGAGCGGAGGTTAAAAATGTTACTTTTTTCCGCGATGCTTGATATTGAGGATACGCTGACAAAGGATAAGTTTATAGGACTTATTATCGAGTGGAATCAGACGAATTTACATATTGACAATATAATACCGGATTTGGTCTGGAACGGAGAAAGAAACGTTTGCTACGGGAGAGACGGGCTGTGGCTTTGTATACGGGAATATGCCGCGAAAAACATTATAGCCGTGCGCTATGAGAGTACCGCTGATGACGGAAGTCTCTGGGATGTTGATTTTGTAATGAGCTTTTCGGAAATGCGGCTTGCTGTACAGGTTTACAGAAAAAATAAGGATAATTCGGATCCGTATGTTTTCGAATTTTTTTCTCCCCATTTTCTTACGCTTTTAATTAAAAACAAGTATATAAAAAAAGACGGTGAGCTG
>CAMCIX010000240.1 GCA_945875045.1 uncultured Clostridia bacterium
GAACAGCACAAATCAAAACCACCGGTTGAACCGGTGGTTTTGATTTTCATATAAATCCCGCCGTCGGTTTGCGGGTTTTATTTATTAAAGTATATAAAATGATAGCTTTCTAAAATCTTAAAATATTTAACCAGTCTTTCATATAACGGATTCGCTTTATCTCCGAATCGGTTTTCGACGGCTTTTCCTATCTCGGTAATTGTCTTTTCGCCGTCTAAAAGGGGCCATACAAAGCTACCGATTTCGTCAAGATGTATATAGCTTATCCTCGGCTTTTTGAGGAGCTTTTGAAAAAGCCGGTTCCAAACGCCTTTATTCTCGATTTCCAGCGTTACCTGCTCATTATCGGTCGACCACGCAAATTTTTCATTTCTCTTGGGCTTCAGCTCCAAATAATTATCCGTCTGTTTGTTTCCCATACTTATTTTCTCTTTTTCCACAGGGAGAATTTTAAGAGGGTTAGGATTATGATACCGAATAACACCAGTCCGCCGATATTTGAAACCGCCGCAGGTATCGCAAATTTTGCGGAAAGGTCAATCGCATTGCTTACCCCGAACACCGCCAGAAGCGCTAACAGGATTCCGACCAAGCCTTCACCGGCTATCATACCCGAACAGAAAAGAATACCGTCGTTCACAATCGCGTCCTTTTCCTTCTTATCGCGCTTAAGCTTATCCAAAGCCAGACGGACAAGACCGCCGACCATAATGCAGGCGTTAAGCTGTACGGGAAGATAAACGCCTATAGCAAAGGGAAGGACGGGTATGCCGATAATTTCAACCAGCACCGCAATGAAAGCGCCGATAAACACAAGCGCCCACGGAAGATTACCCTGCATAACGCCTTCGGTAATAAGCTTCATAAGTGTCGCCTGAGGCGCCGCCAGCTCCTCCGAGCCAAAGCCCCACGCGCTGTCTAAGAGATAAAGCGTTCCTCCGATTGCCAATGCCGCCGCAATAACGCCGATTACCTCGCCGATTTGCTGTTTCTTAGGGGTTGCGCCTAAAAGAAAGCCTGTTTTCAAATCCTGTGACGTATCGCCCGCAATCGCCGAAACGATACAGATTATCGAACCGATTGCAATTGCACTGCACATACCCGAAACACCGTTTGCTCCGGTAACCTTTAAAATAAGCGTAGCAATAAGAAGCGTTGCAATCGCCATACCCGAAACGGGGTTATTACTGCTGCCTACCAATCCCACCATACGGGAGGACACGGTGGCGAAAAAGAAGCCGAATACAACTATAATGACCGCGCCAAGAAGACTTACGGGAATCACGGGAATAAGCCATACCAAGAGAGTTAGAATCGCAATCGAACCAAGGACGAATTTTATTGAAAGGTCCTTATCCGTGCGGGCATTGGTATCGGCTTTGGAGCCTGTCATACCCTTTACCGCGCCGCCAAAGGTTTTAACAATAAGGGGCAAGGATTTAATAAGGCTTATTATGCCGCCCGCGGCAAGGGCGCCCGCGCCGATATACCGTATATATGTACCCCAGATTGCGCTGGCTCCGCCCTCTGCGAATATTTCACCGATAGGCTGTGTTCCGGGGTAAAGGGTCATATCCGCGCCGAAAAGCACTATAAGCGGTATTATAACAAGCCAGCTTAGTATGCCGCCTGCGAACATATATGATGAAATTCTCGCGCCGCAAATATAGCCCACGCTCATTACCGCGGGGTAAATCTGTGTGCCTATCTGTCCCGCAAAGCCCTTAACGCTTACCGAGATTTCACCCGCAACTAATTTTAATCCGTCGATAATAAACTTAAATAACGCCGCAAAGCCCATTCCCGCAAAGACGGTAGAGGCTTTAGCACCGCCCTCTTCTCCTGCAAGAAGCACCTCGGAACAGGCGGTTCCTTCGGGATAGGGAAGCACTCCGTGCTCTTTTACGATAAGCGCATTACGAAGCGGCACCATAAAAAATATTCCGAGCAAGCCGCCTATAAGTGCAATCGCGGTGATTTCAATTATTCCGGGCTTTTCCATTTTGCCCTCCGACGCCCACAAAAACAGAGCGGGTAGGGTAAAGATGGCGCCCGCCGCCAAGGACTCGCCCGCAGAACCTATGGTTTGCACCATATTGCTTTCCAAGATAGAGTTTTTGCGCATAAGGACGCGGATAACCCCCATGGCAATAACCGCCGCAGGGATAGACGCCGAAACGGTCATACCTACCCTCAGTCCTAAATAAGCGTTTGCCGCGCCGAATACAACGGCTAACAGCACACCCATAATGATAGAGGTTACTGTTATTTCGGGGGTGATTTTTTCCGCCGGAACGTACGGCTTAAATTCTTTGTTTTCCATAGCTTTTAATGTCATCTCCTATTGTTTATTTGCATTTTTTAAGTAATTCGCAGAGCAACTCAAAGGTTTCCGTTGCTGAAGAAATGCTCAGCCTTTCATTGACCGTATGAACGTCAAACATATCGGGACCTATCGAAATACAGTCCAAGCCCTCGATTTTTTGGGCGAAAACCGCACATTCAAGCCCTGCGTGAATCGCCGCGATTTTAGGCTCGCGACCGAATTTTTCGCTAAAAGCGTCTGCATATAATCTCTGTATCGGGGAATCTTTTTTAAACTCCCACGGCTCGTATCTACAGGATATTTCGGAATCGCAGCCGTTATACGAAGCAAAGGCTGTGAGCCTGTCCTCTAAAAAGTCGAGCGCCGACGCCTTGTTGCTCCTAAGAGCGTATTGCATAACAATTCCGTTTTCCCGGGTCGTCAAAATACCGAGGTTTAACGAGGTTTCAACCAAACCGTCTATCTGAGCGCTCATATCAACCACACCGTTCGGCGTTGTAAGCAGTAGGTGAATCAGCTTGTCCCGCGCCGCAGTATTAAGAACTTCAAAATCTCCTATAGCCTCCGCCGTCAAACGAATAGAGCAGTTTTCCTCTCGGTCGCTGATTTCATTCTTTACAACAGAAATATAATTTTTCATTATATTTATAAAGCTTTCCGCGTCTTTCGCCACAAGCTCCGCCTTACAGCAAAAGGGAATGGCGTTTCCTTTTGAGCCGCCGTCGAGCTTAATGATATGAAAGTCCGCCGCTTTCTTAGCATAATTTAAAATTCTTCCCGCTAAAATGTCCGCGTTTACGCGGTGCTTATCCTGTCTCTTATACACATCTCCGAGCCCACGAGACCTCTCTACATCTC
>CAMCIX010000241.1 GCA_945875045.1 uncultured Clostridia bacterium
GCTTCATGTGCAAGCTCCTTTTTCTTTTCGGTAAATACGCGGTATACCATTATTTTTTCTCCTTTGCTTTTAGCGCTCTTGCGCCTATATCCTTGCGGTAGAAGGCGTTTTCAAACTCCACCTTACCGACCTTTTCGTAGGCGGAGTTAATCGCATTTTCGAGGGTGTCCGCCGTAGCAGTAACGCCCAATACTCTGCCGCCCGCGGTCAAAAGCTTTCCGTTATCTTTCTTTGCGCCCGCTACATAAACGCTGTCCTTTACAGAGGGGTCGATTTTAAGCTCAAAGCCGCTTTCGTATTTTTGCGGATAACCCTTTGAAGCCATAACAACGCAGGCGGCGTTTTCGTTTTTAAACTTAACCTCGGTTTTATCGAGGGTGCCGTTTGTAACCGCTTGCATAACGGTAAACAAATCGCTGTCGAGCAGAGGCAAAACCACCTGAGTTTCGGGGTCGCCGAAACGGCAGTTGTACTCAATTACTTTAGGACCTTTTTCGGTTAGCATCAGCCCAAAATATAAACAGCCCTTAAAGGTGCGCCCCTCGGCGTTCATCGCGTTTACCGTAGGAATAAAGATTTTTTCCATACACTCTTTTGCGATTTCGTCGGTATAATAGGGATTGGGGGCTATAGTGCCCATACCGCCCGTATTAAGACCGTTATCGCCGTCAAGCGCGCGCTTGTGATCCATTGAGGAAACCATAGGAACAAGGGTTTTGCCGTCGGTAAAGGAAAGAACCGAGACCTCGGGACCCGTTAAAAATTCTTCGATTACGATTTTAGCGCCGCTTTCGCCAAATTTCTTTTCTTCCATAATCGAGCGCACCGCGTCCCTTGCCTCGTCGCGGGTGTTTGCGATAATAACACCCTTACCGAGGGCTAAGCCGTCCGCCTTAACAACCGTGGGAATAGGGGCGGTTTCAAGGTAGGAAAGGGCGGCTTCGGCATTGTCAAACACCTCATATTCAGCGGTGGGAATACCGTATTTCTTCATAAGGTTTTTGGAAAAGACCTTGCTACCCTCAATTATTGCAGCCTTTTTATCGGGGCCAAAGCAGGGGATACCCGCCGCTATAAGAGCGTCAACCGCGCCTAAAACCAGCGGGTCGTCGGGGGCGACAACGGCGTAATCAATGCCGTTTTTTGTGGCAAATTCAACCTGCTTTTCTATGTCCTTTGCACCGATGTTAACGCATACCGCGTCCTCTGCTATTCCGCCGTTGCCGGGCAGGGCGTAAAGCTCGGTTATAAGAGGGCTTTCCTTTAGCTTTTTAATTATGGCGTGCTCGCGTCCGCCGCCGCCTATTACCATTACTTTCATTGGAGTCTCCTTTCGGTTTGGTCGGCTTTACTTAACAATTATCCGTAAATCGGGAAGTGGGAGCAAAGCTCTTGAACCTCGTCGGAAATTCTGTCCTTATTATTATCAAAGTCGGTTATCGCCGCGCTTATCCACTTAGCGATTTTTGCCATTTCAGGCTCCTTAAAGCCGCGCGTGGTAACCGCGGGAGTACCGATTCTAAGACCGCTTGTAATAAAGGGACTCTGCGGGTCGCAGGGTACGGTGTTCTTGTTGGCGGTGATGTGTACCTCGTCGAGTCTGTGTTCAAGCTCCTTGCCGGTAATGCCGTTCTTTATAAGCTTCAAAAGCATTAAGTGATTGTCGGTACCGCCCGATACAATGTCGAGACCCTCAGCCTTTAAGCCCTCGCAAAGGGCGGCGGCGTTTTTAACTATCTGGGTTTGGTATTCTTTAAATTCGGGGGTTAACGCCTCGCCTAAAGCCACAGCTTTAGCGGCGATAATGTGCATAAGCGGACCGCCCTGAGTGCCGGGGAAAACCGCCTTGTCAATCTGCTTTGCGTATTCCTCGCGGCAGAGAATTAATCCCCCTCTCGGACCTCTTAGGGTTTTGTGGGTGGTTGTGGTGACTACGTCTGCATACGGTACGGGGGAGGGGTGCAGTCCCGCGGCGACAAGACCTGCAATGTGCGCCATATCTACCATAAGGTAAGCGCCGACCTCGTCGGCAATTTCGCGGCAACGTTTAAAGTCGATTACCCTTGAATACGCGCTCGCACCGGCAATTATCATTTTAGGCTTGCACTCTAAGGCAATTTCGCGCATTTTGTCATAGTCAATCATCTCGGTTTCGGGGCTTACACCGTAAGGAACAATGTTGAAATATTTACCCGAAATATTTACAGGCGAGCCGTGAGAAAGGTGACCGCCCTCGCTTAAATTCATACCCATTACGGTGTCGCCCGGCTGCAGGAGGGCAAAGAAAACCGCAAGGTTGGCGTTGGCGCCGCTGTGGGGCTGAACGTTTGCGTGCTCCGCACCGAAGAGCTCCTTTGCACGATCTCGCGCGATATTTTCTACAATATCTACATACTGACAGCCGCCGTAATAACGCTTGGAGGGATAGCCCTCTGCGTATTTATTGGTAAGCACACCTCCTGCGGCTAAAAGCACCGCCTTTGAAACAATGTTTTCCGAGGCGATAAGCTCGATATTGTGCTGTTGGCGCTCAAGCTCCAAATTACAGGCGTCGGCTACCTGAGGGTCAAAATTTTTAAGCTCGTCAAAAAAATTCATTGTGATTTCTCCTTATATATTAATGGTGGAAAAGTCTCATTCCCGTAAACGCCATCGCAATGCCATATTTGTTACAGCAGTCGATAACTATGTCGTCGCGGATTGAGCCGCCCGGCTCCGCAATATAGGAAACTCCGCTCTTGTGGGCGCGCTCAATATTGTCGTCAAAGGGGAAGAAGGCGTCGGAGCCTAAGGAAACTCCCGAAATTCCCGAAAGATATTCTTTTATTTCCTCGTCGGTAAGGGGTTCGGGACGGGTCTTAAAGTACTTTTGCCAAATACCGTCGGCGCAAACGTCCTCCTCGTTGCGGTTTATATAGCCGTCGATAATATTGTCGCGGTCGGGTCTTCTTATATCGTCCTTAAAGGGGAGATTTAACACCTTGTCGTACTGGCGCATAAACCATGTATCCGCCTTAGAGCCTGCAAGACGGGTGCAATGAACTCTTGACTGCTGACCCGCGCCTACGCCGATTGCCTGACCGTCAAAGGCGAAGCAAACCGAGTTAGACTGGGTGTACTCTGTCTCTTATACACATCTGACGCTGCCGACGATATGCAGTGTGTA
>CAMCIX010000242.1 GCA_945875045.1 uncultured Clostridia bacterium
TTTAATCTAAAATGTGAAATACTATTAACGCATACGAGATATAACATATAAGATATAGCTATTTTTTACTATAAATTGTTATTTTTTTGGTTCTATGGATATGACCGTCAGAAGATCCTTATCCACCTTAAATTTTATCTCATATTTATTAAAGAAAAAGCCGTAAATCCTTTCGGGGTCGTCTTGATAACGGGGGCGGGGGTCTTCGGCAAGCAGTTCACTCAGTTGATTTATCAAACCGTCGGAGAGAGTATTTGATATATCTGCGGGTATAACAACCTTTAGCGACTGCCCGTAAAGCCTGTCCGCAAAGCCGCATACCGCGTTAGGATAGGAGTCTGCAAAGCTTAAATAGGGCTTTATATCGAGTATCGGCGTGCCGTCCGCCATATCGATGCCCGACACCTCCAAAACAGGACCTAAGCTTTCGTCCCTTATCACCCTTTCAAGCTTTACCGCCGACAAGCCTATCGGGTTCGGTCTGTAGGGCGAGCGGGTGGCAAAGACCCCTACCCGCGTATTACCGCCAAGCCTCGGGGGACGTACCGTCGGAGACCAATTCTCCCTTTCGGAGCGTGAAAAAGCCCAGATAAGCCAAATATGCGAATATTCGGCAAGCTCTCTTACCGCCCTATAATCGCGGTAGGGCGGCTCGAAAACCACCCTACCCTTTAGTCCTTTAACAAGCCCGCTTTGGCGGGGTAAACCGAATTTATCGGGAAAATCCGTATAAATTTTTGCAATCGGCTTCATTTTATATTCCTGCATATTATCCACCGCCGCTATTCGTTAGTCTGAGTACTTTCCGAAGAAGATGAAGATGAAGTCGAAGATGGCTCGGAAGGCTTAGATGGATTTGACGGCTCGGACGATTCGGGCGGCTCGGAAGGCACCGAGGGAGTGCTGCTTTCGGACGGAGTTGACGGTTCTGTCACGGTAGATTCAGTCGGTTCCTGCGAAGACGTCGAAGAATCCGAAGAGGTCACCGAGGAGGTGTCCGAGGAGACCGCGCTGCTTACCTGCTCTTGAGAGCTGCTTGAAGCCTCACTTTGATAAATCGGATTATCCATTCTGCCGTTTTTCTTGTAATAGCCTATTCCCTTTTTAACAACGTCCTCGCTGTCCTCAAATTCCTTTTTTTCAAGATTTTTATGGACGTCCTTCATAACCTCTTTCCAAATTGTCGCGGCGGCGGCGCCGTTATCCACCTTGCTCTGTAAATCAAAGCCGTACCAAACAGAGCCCACATAATAGGGCGAGCCCGCGACCATCCAAAGGTCGTTCGATTCGCTCGAAGTACCCGTTTTCGCATACGCCTTCATAGAGCTGTATCCCGCAATTCCTCTACCCGTTCCTTCACTTCCGTAAACGACCTCCTGCAAAAGGTGATTCATTACGGTCGCCGAGGCGGGACTTATCACCTGCTCGCCCACCTCATCGTGTTCGAGCACAACCTCGCCGTTTGGGCGTTCTATCTTATAATAGGTAGTAGGTCTGTGGTAAACCCCCTGATTGCCGAAAATCGCATACGCCGCGGCGGATTCGGTGGTTGTAAGTCCGTAGTTTGTACCGCCGAGAGCCAATGCCGCTAAGTTTTTATCCTCCTCGACCAAGTGGTTGCAGTGAAGCTTGTTCACAAGAAAATCGTAAGAGGCGTCGATACCTATTTCCTGCAAAAGTCTTACCGGCACGGTATTCATCGACTTTCTTATCGCGTAATTCAGCTTTACCGTGCCTTTGTAGTAGCCGTACCACTCCTTAGGACCGCTCTTGCCGTCGGGATAGTATTTTTCTATCGGCTTGTCAAGCACGCTTGAGGTGTAATTTACAATATCCTTTTCGACAGCCAGCGCATAAACGCCTATAGGCTTCATTGTAGAGCCGGGCTGGCGGGGAGAATCGGTCGCGCGGTTAAGTCCTCTGTTAGTAGTTTTCTCTCCCGCTCCGCCGACAATACCCACAATATGCCCGCTGTAATCCGTTACGGTCATAGCCGACTGAACGTGTACCTTTTCTCCGCTTAAATTCTTAGCCGTTTGCGGGAAATACTTTTTTATATCCGAATAGACCTCTTCCATTTTGGACTGAATTTGGGGCTTTACCGTGGCGTAAATCTTAAAACCGCCGTTATAGAACATTGTAGAAGCCATTGAAGTGCTTAGATTGTATTTTTCCGCCAAATCGTCAATTACCTGGTCGATAAGGGCGTCGACAAAATAGCTGTTTATTTCAACCTCTAAGTCTTCCTCCCTTGAATCGTCGAGAACAAGCGGCTCGTTATACGCCTTATCGTACTCCTCATAGGTAATCTTTCCAAGCTCCAGCATTTTGTCAAGCACCGTTCTGCGGCGCACGGTATTAGCCTCGGCTCCGCTTATAGGGTTGTACGCCGAGGGATTTTTGGTAATTGCCGCAAGCGCCGCGCACTCTGTTAAGGTAAGCTCGCCTACGTCCTTGTTAAAATAATAATTTGCCGCGACCTGAACGCCGCAGATACCGTTACCTAAGGAAATTGTATTGAGATACGCCTCCAAAATCTCGGTCTTGCTAAGCTGACGTTCGACAAGCAGTGCGCGCACTATTTCCCTGAATTTTCGAAAAGCGTCCTTATCCTTATCGTTGGTTACGTTTTTAATAAGCTGTTGAGTTATAGTAGAGCCGCCGAACTGGGAGCTGCCCCTGCCGAAAAGCTTTTTACCAAGCTCATTCACAACCGCGTGCGCCGTTCTTTTCCAGTCCACGCCGCGGTGGGTTTCAAAACGCTCGTCCTCAATCGAAATAAGGGCGTCCTTCAGGTGCTGCGGAACCTTGTCTATCCCGACCCAGATACGGTTTTCGGTACCATGAAGACGCTGGTATTCCTCCCACTCGCCTTTATCATTTTGAACATAAATAACCGAAGTCATATTAATTTCCATATTTCGGATATTATCTACTATTTGATTTGAAGAAAAAAAGTCAATTTTGCGTTCCGACCTTATATATGTAGGTATTACGAAGATAAGAAAAACCGTGGTAATTATCAGTAGCCCCGATAAGAAGACCGTTAATTTTTTAAATACCTTTTCCATAACCCATTACCTTTCACAGAATGATAACGCTATACAAATACGATTATAG
>CAMCIX010000243.1 GCA_945875045.1 uncultured Clostridia bacterium
CTGAATAAATCATTCACTAAGACTTTAATTCTGATGATTTTAGCCACCTTATCGGATACGCCGAGAATTCTGCTTTGAACAGTTATGCAATTATTTTCTTGAAAAAAAGCTGTAAATGTAGTATTATATATCATATATGACTATTTTTCTTCAAAGGGGAAGAAGTATGGAAAAGAAAGAAAAGATACTTCGTCCGGCGGGACGTATTCACGGCGGCGCGCTGCTGCCGCATCTTAAAAAGACCGCCGAAACGGAATCGGTTGTAATGCCGCCGCCCGCGGTTGTTAAAATTCCTATGTCACAGCACATCGGCGCACCTGCCGAGCCCTGCGTAAAATCGGGCGACAAGGTTTTTGTCGGAACCCTTATAGGCTCTGCGGCGGGCTTTGTAAGCGCGCCCGTTCATTCGAGCATATCGGGTACGGTAAAGGCGATAGAGGAGATAAATGTCGGCGGGCGCAAAACCAAATGCGTTGTTATCGAATCGGACGGACTTATGGAAAAGGATCCCGAGCTAAAGCCTTTCGAGGTCAAAACAAGGGAGGACGTAGCAAAAGCTGCCGACCTTTGCGGACTTGTAGGTCTTGGCGGCGCGGGCTTCCCGACTAAGGTTAAGCTTTCCGTTAAGGAGGAAACGCCGATTGACACCCTTATAATAAACGGCGCCGAGTGCGAGCCGTATATTACAAGCGACTACCGCGCCTGTATGGAGGATTACGAAAGTGTAATCGAGGGAGTATATCTGATAAAGGAAAAGCTTAATATTCCTAAGGTTATAATTTGTATTGAAAGCAATAAGGAAAAGGCTATTAAAAAGCTTTACGAAATAGCCTCCGACAAAAGGGACAGGGACGACAGCGTTAAGCTTATGAAGCTTCCGACAAGCTATCCCCAGGGCGCGGAAAAGGTTATAATTTATTCCGCAACGGGGAGAAAGGTTCCCGCGGGCAAGCTCCCGAGCGACGTCGGCTGTATAGTTATGAATATTACAAGCGTAGTTACCCTTTACCGCTTTATTAAGACGGGTATGCCCCTTGTTTCAAAGCGTATTACGGTCGACGGTACGGCGGTCAACGAGCCTAAGAATATAATCGTTCCTATCGGTACGTCGATTAAAGATGTACTGGAGTTTGCGGGCGGAGTATCCGAGGACGCGAATGAAATTATTTTCGGCGGCCCTATGATGGGGGTTGACGCCGAAAGCGACAGCGGCGTTATTGAAAAGCGCACCAACGCGATAACCGTTATGAAAGAGGAAATTAAGCCGCCGACGGTTACGCCCTGTATTCGTTGCGGGCGCTGTGCAAGGGCGTGTCCTATGAATTTGTACCCCGCGTCGGTGGAAGCGGCGGTAAATCACGCTCTTACCGAAAGTCTTAACGGACTTAACGTAAATTACTGTATGGAGTGCGGGAGCTGTTCTTATGTCTGCCCCGCAAAGCGTCCGCTTACTCAGGTTATGCGGCTTGCAAAGGCACAGCTAAGGAGGGAAAAGTAATATGAAAGAGATTTTAACGGCTTCGTCCTCGCCGCACATAAGGCACGGCGATACGACAAGGGGCATTATGTCCGACGTTGTAATCGCCCTTTTGCCCGCCGCGGTTTACGGCTGTATACTTTTCGGCATACGTGCGGCGGCGGTGCTTGCGGTTTGTATTGTTTTCGCGGTTTTAAGCGAGTTTTTATGGGATAAGGCCCTTAAAAAGCCAAATACCGTGGGCGATATGTCGGCGGTGGTTACGGGACTACTGCTTGGTATGAACCTGCCCGCCTCTATTCCGCTTTGGCAGGCGGCAATCGGCAGTATAGTCGCTATTATTGTTGTAAAGCAGATGTTCGGCGGAATAGGCTGTAACTTTGCGAACCCCGCGATTGCGGCGCGTATTGTTCTTTTGGTTTCGTTCCCCGCCACTATGACCAAATTTACCGAGCCGATTTTTGACGCGGTGACCTCGGCTACCCCGCTTGGAGCGGAAAGCGGTACATACACCCTTAAAGAGCTGTTTTTCGGTATGCACCCAGGCTCTATCGGCGAGACCTCGGCGTTTCTTTTAATGATAGGCGGAATTTATCTGCTGATAAGAAATGTAATTTCCCCGATTATTCCCGTCTGCTTTATCGGTACGGTTGCGCTTTTGTCCCTTGCGTCGGGAGAAAATTTGGCGGTATCGGTTTACGGCGGCGGACTTATGCTGGGAGCTATCTTTATGGCGACCGACTACACCACAAGCCCGACAACTAATCTCGGTAAGGCTGTTTTCGCTGTCGGCTGCGGAATTATTACCTTTGTTATAAGAAAATTCGGGGCTTTGCCGGAGGGAGTATCCTATTCGATACTGCTTATGAACATTCTGGTACCGCACATCAACCGTTTCACACTCTCAAAGCCCTTCGGCTTCGTAAAACCCAAAAAGGAGGAAGCGCAGAATGGCTGACAGCAACAATATTTATAAGGATATAATAAAGCCCGTTTGCGTGCTTTTGGCGATTTGCGTTATAATACCGCTGGCACTTTCCCTTACAAACAAGGTAACGGCGGATAAAATCGCCGAGCTTGAGGAAAAGAACAGCCGCGAGACTATGGCGAATTTAATAGAGGCTGACGAATTTACCGAAAACGAGCTTGAAGACGGCGGCGAAGGCTTTACCTATTACATAGCCGTAAAGGACGGAGAGACGGTAGGCTTTATCTTTAAAACCGCAGAAAAGGGCTACGGCGGCGATGTATCGGTTATGACGGCGGTAAATCCCGACGGTACGGTTAAGTCTGTGGCGATACTGGATGTTTCAAACGAAACTCCGGGGCTTGGTCAAAACGCCGCAAAGGAGAGCTTTTATTCCCAGTATGCGGGTAAGAAAAGCGGAATATCTCTCCTTAAAAACGGGGCTGATACCGCTAAAAACGAGGTAAACGCCGTAACAGGCGCTACAATTACCTCGACCGCCGTAAACAAGGCGGTAAATACAGCCCTTGAACAGTTTGAAAGCGTTAAAAGCAACGAGGAGGTGACCGAGGGTGAAAAATAACAAGTATATGGGCTATTTTACAAACGGACTTATAACTGTCTCTTATACACATCTCCGAGCCCACGAGACCTCTCTACATC
>CAMCIX010000244.1 GCA_945875045.1 uncultured Clostridia bacterium
CTGCATATCGTCGGCAGCGTCAGATGTGTATAAGAGACAGGGTCAATATCAATAAAGTGGACAAGAACACATATTTTTAGGCGGGAGACAAGCCCCCGCCCTACGTTTGATTATTTTATTTTTGCTTAATTTAACACCTGTTTTATTATCCAAAGCTGAAGTCTTTTAGGCAATGCGTTAAGGAGCAGTAATAGCGGATTTCGGTTAATACTGTATGCAAATTTGGGATTCCTTTTATTAAGAACAGCTTGAATTTTTTTCGCAATCCTTTCGGGCGGAACGCACCTTGCCTCCACCCTATCGACAATGCTTTTAAACCGTTCGGCATTACAGGAATAAAGCTTGGTATTCGCGCAAAACCTATCAAGCGATTTGGTAGAAGCGCCGAGCATACCCGTATCAACAGCCCCCGCGCGAATTACCGAAACGCATATATCCGACAGCTGAAGCTCCATACGCAACGAGTAGGCGTATTTATCCAACGCGCTTTTGGTCACGGCGTAAATTCCCGTAAAGGGCAGAGGGGAAAGCGGAGCCAGCTCGCTTGTCATAATAACGATTCTGCTGCCGCTTTTAAGCAATGGGCGAAAGGTTTTATTGATAAGAAAGGCTCCGAATAAATTAACCTTAAAGGCATTTTCAAAGCTATCCCTTTCGATTTCCACAAGCGAATCAAGCATATAAATTCCCGCAAGATGTACGATAGCATAAAGCTCGTCTGTGACCGATTTCACCCTTTGAAAGGCACGGCTTACGCTGTCGGCGTCGGTTATATCAACCTTAATAGGTATTACATTATTTTCAGCCGCGTCGGTTGTTTTATCTAAAGCGATTACGCCAAAGCCCTGATTTTTCAAGACCTCTACGGTTTTTCGCCCCATTCCCCCGTATGCGCCCGTTACCATTATGTATTTCATAACCCGCTCCAAGACCCTTTTATTCCAGATTCAGCTTTTTGCTGAGAAAGTGGCGTGTAATTACGAAGTATACGGCAGAAAGCGCCGCCGAAAATACAATCATAAACAGCATAAACACACTAAAGTAGGTCACCGAGTGGTTAATAAGCTCATTAATCTCATCCATACTGCTCAAGCTTACTAAAGAACCAAGTGCCATCATAAGCATACTGATTATCTGAACCGCGGCGTAAAGGCAGATGTAGGCTATCGCCGCGCCGCCGACCTTGTTTTTAAACTGCTGACCGATTGCCATAGCCGCATAAAACATCAAAAGCGACTGGAAAGGTGATAACATCAAAAGCACGCCTATTTCCAAGCTAATAAGCGATATTTGTCCCGCCGAAAGATACTGAGGTAAAGTATTTAAAGCTATTTGAATATCATTAAATATTTCGCCTAATACTTCGGTTCCCGCGCCTAAAATAAGGAGCGAGCAGAAGACAATTATAAAATCAATTATTATCACGACAACTCCGCATATAAGCTTGCAGATAATGTGCTGTGTGGGCGTAAAGGGCAAGGTAAAGGTGAGATACCCCTCGTGGGTTAAAAGATTCTTGTAGAACCGCATTACCACTATTACAAGACCCACTATAAATACCGCGAAAATTCCCATCACATATGCGGTTACGCTTAACACTTTTAATGTATTCAAAATATCGTTGTCAAAATCCAGTAAAAAGGAAAGCCGCGAAAGCACCGCAAAGCCCAAAAGCGCCGCCCAAATAGGCAGAAGGCTCCTCATAAGCGAGTGAAATTCGTGTTTGTAAAGCTTCTTTAGCATCTGAATACCTCCCTGAACAGCTCGTCAACGCTTCTTCCCTCGCGCTGGCGTATGTTATCTACCGTATCGCAAAGCACAATGTCGCCGTGATTTATGAAAACTACGTCGCTTAAAATCTGCTCAACGTCCGAAATTAAGTGGGTCGAAATTATAATCGTCGCGTTTTCGTTATAATTTGCAATAATCGTGCGCAAAATATAGTCTCTTGTCGCAGGGTCAACACCCGCGATAGGCTCGTCAAGCAGATATAGCTCCGCCTCCCTGCTCATCACAAGGATAAGCGCGACTTTTTCCTGCGTACCCTTTGAAAGGGTTTTTATCTTCTTTGTGCGGTCAATCCCTAAGCTTTCAAGCATTTTATCTGCGCGCTCGGGATTAAAATCGCTGTAAAAGTCCGAAAAATACTCAATCATCTGATTAACCGTCATCCACTCGGTTAAAAAACTGTGGTCGGGCAGGTAGGATACTATCTTCTTTGTCTCAACACCTATCGGCTTGCCGTCTATAAGCAGCTCGCCCATTGTAGGGGTAAGCAGACCGTTCGCAAGCTTAATAAGAGTGGTCTTTCCGCTCCCGTTAGGTCCTAAAAGACCCACAATTCTTCCCTTTTTGATTTGCAGATTAACGCCCGACAGCGCAATCGCATTCTTGTAAATTTTTGAAAGATTATTACATTCTAAAATATTGTCCATAATGTTGCCCCTTATTTAAGTTCTTCCTTTACCGCGTTTAAAATCTCTCCGTCATCAAGCCCCAGCGCCTTAACCGACTCGATAAACACCCGCACCCTTTCGGAAACATAGGCGTTTTTCGCCGCGGCTATTTTGTCCGGGTCCTCGGTAACGTACCGACCGTCTCCCCTTTTTGTGTAGATAAGCTCGGTATTTTCAATTTCAGCCAGCGCCCTTTGCATTGTGTTGGGATTCACCCCCGCTGTCACCGCAAGCTCCCGCACCGCTTCAAGCTTACTTCCCGTAGGATATTCCCCGCTTATTATTTTAAGGGTGATAATATCAACTAACTGCTGAAAAATCGGTTTGTCGTTTGAAAAGCTCCAAGACATTTTATCACCTCACTTCCTTAGTGTACTAATACGCTAATACAATAATATACTATTATCCTCTGTTTGTCAAGTACTTTAATGAATTATTTTCAAATATAGGTAAATAATACGCTTGGCAAATACCCAATAGAGGTATATAATCATTCCGTAATTCATTAAATTGAAGTAGTTACGGAAGGCATAAATGCCTTCCCTACATCGGAAAATTAAACCGGATTACGTAGGGGGCTGTAAAAAAACAAATCGGGGTTGTAGGGTCGTTTGATTTGCGGATAATAAGGCCCCCTTGCCTAAAGGG
>CAMCIX010000245.1 GCA_945875045.1 uncultured Clostridia bacterium
TAATAGCAACTGCTTGCACTCAAATTTTCATTTTATCTCTTTACCCCAACTATTGACAAAGAGCCAAAAGAAAAAGCGGGGAAATTCCCCGCCGCTCGGTGGACCAGGGTCTTTCGACCAGCCCGAATAGCAATATTGCTATCTTTATTGTATGTTAATTATACAGTAAAAATTCCAATTTGTCAAGAATTATTAAAACCGTAATTGTTAATTGTTGTTTTCCCTTTATTTGTAAACCGCTTCACAAATGCGAGGCGGTCACTTTTTAGACTACTTTTTCTGTTCAGCTTTAATCTGTTCTTTTGTATCTTTTATAATCGCATTCAGCAGTCTTTCCTTTTCTCTGATTGGGCAATCTAATTTTGAAATGCTGTTAAGTACTCCGTCGGCGTGAACACCGGCTACACGCCGTCTCAGTTCTCGCCAACCTTCTTCTGTCTCGGGATAGTGAACAATTATGTTAATCGGTGCAAATGTCTTCATACCGAGTACCTCCCCTGTGCATAAACTATATGCACGAGGTTTTGTCCGCTATTCCGTTGTAAGTTTACGAAAGATGCCCAAATCAGATGATGCATAGAAAAATACATCATGAGATTTCCTTTCTACATATCTCATTTTAAATAACTCCTTCTTGTCCTTGCCTTATAGATTTGCAAGGTATGTAAGATATGTATGCTTGCAGGTGGGCAACCTGCAAGGCTGAACTCTGTTAAATTTTCTTTTCCTTTATTTCCTATTTTTTGCCCCTATATTTCAATCCTACGGATTTTCGTCAGCAGGATTTTATCGTCAATTCAAATCTCTCCTTCATCATTTTAAAAAACAATTACTTTTTCTGTGGCTTATCTGCCAAATAAATTCTTGTAACCTCTGTTCTGTGGTGACCCAAATTCTCGCTTACAATCTTGCGGGCTTTTCTCGGTCTCTCTTTTGATTCGTTTTCATAGGTTCTTTGTGCGTAGGTGTGGCGAAGTCCGTGCCAAGAAATTGTCTCGGTTCTTTGTTTTTTGCCGCCTTCGCTCAAATCCTCACGGTTTTCGACTATGAAATATTTTCTGTTATACCGCATCTTCTGATTCCGGTAATAACCTTAACCAAGCCGTTCTCCTTTTTGCTGATTAATTTTTCGAGATACTTTTTTCTTTCAATCATCGTGCATACCTCATCGAATAATTTTGCGTATTTACGCATTTTTACACTCTTATTATAGCATATCCATTCCTAATAAGTCAATATTACATTGTATGAATCTGTTTCTGTCCCGCGGGTTTAAACTTAAAGCGATATTAGTTAAAAATTTCGAAGATACCAAGGGCAAGTCAAATCAAAAAGCAATTTGGCGTTACCGCGCATTAGCAAGTGACTTTTATTTATTCAAACACGAATATATTTTCGTATTTAAAAAGTGAGGAGTATCTACCGAAATGTGATTATTAGATGCCACGTTTGAAATCTTCTATACAAACGGATGTAACAATACAGAACGTTTTGTCTGGGAAGTGGCTTAAATAAAATATTAAATAGTTGACATACTGTGTAAAAAATGTTATAATATATTTGAAAGATGGCATAATATATATGGAGTGTTAACAATGGAGTTTTTCGAATATCTGTTTGATCTTTACGGATACAATGAACCGATTTTTTATAATGAGATTAACTTTAAAAACTATTCTCGTCCGTGGTTGCAAAAGGAATTAACAGCCCTTTGCGAACAAGGAAAACTTATGCGTTTTGAAAAAGGCATTTATTATATTCCGAGTGTGACTATGCTCGGCGTTAGCCATATGGATGCTAAAAAGGTTATCAATAAAAAGTATATAGATAACGGCAAAGATGTCATCGGTTATTATTCCGGCGTTACATTTCTTAATATGTTGGGACTTTCTACACAGGTGCCTAATGTAACCGAAATATATACTAATAATGAAAACTCGAGAACAAGAGAGATAGTTATTGGAAGTCAAAGGGTGATTTTGCGTAAGGCAAGAGAAAAAATCGGCAGAGATAATGTTGCGGTTTTGAGCTTTCTTGAACTTATGAATTTTACCGATTCAAAGTTTTATGATGATGAAAAGATAGAAATTGTGAAACAGTATATGGAAAAGACCGGAGTTACCAGAGATTCCGTCTTGAAGTATGCACCGTATTTTCCGGATAAAGCTATGCGAACATTAGTGGAGAGCGGAGTGATTTTTAATGTTGCACAATGACATTGAATTATTCAAACAGGTTGTTATTGCTACGGGCGATGCCTTTGGTATTAATTATGCTATCATTGAAAAGGATTACTATGTGACAGAGGTTTTAAAATCGATAGCAGAGAAAGAACCGAAAATCATATTTAAAGGTGGAACATCCCTTTCTAAATGCTATGGAATAATAAAAAGATTTTCAGAAGACATTGATTTTGGATTCGAGTGTGAGCATCATACAACCGAGGGCGAACGCAAGAGAATAAAAGCAGCAATAGTATCAACTATAGAGGAATTTGGGTTCACTTTAACTAATCCTGAAAGTGTCAGAAGTCGGCGTGATTATAATAAATATATTGTTGCATATCCTTTCGAGTTTTCGGCAACTTCATTAAAGCCAAATTTAATAGTTGAAACCTCTGTTTTTGTGCGTGCATATCCGAGCGTTAAACGAGCTGCAACAAGCTATATTTACGATTACCTAAAACAAGACAGACGTGATGATATTATCGAAAAATATAGTTTGAGTCCATTTGAAATAAAGGTGCAAAGTCTTGACCGCACCTTTATTGATAAGATTTTCGCAATATGCGATTATTATCTTGACGGTAGAATTACAGAACACTCAAGACATATTTATGACTTGTCAAAACTATATCAAAATGTGACCTTTGATGATAATTTAAAATTACTGTTCAAACAGGTTCTCAGAGACCGAAAAGCACATCCCGCTTGCCTTTCGGCGCAAGACGGTGTGGATATACCGAGATTGCTTAAAGAAATAGTAGTGGAGAGCAGAGTGATTTTTAATGTTGCACAATGACATTGAATTATTCAAACAGGTTCTCAGAGACCGAAAAGCACATCCCGCTTGCCTTTCGGCGCAAG
>CAMCIX010000246.1 GCA_945875045.1 uncultured Clostridia bacterium
TCTACACACTGCATATCGTCGGCAGCGTCAGATGTGTATAAGAGACAGGGTTTTCGACACCCTTAAAAAGCTTTCCGAAACAAAGCTTGTAATAGTCGTTTCCCACGACCGCGAGTTTGCCGAGCAGTACGCCGACCGTATTATCGAGCTGTCCGACGGTCACGTAATAAGCGACGTTGAGCTTGATTCTACGCAGACAACGGAAAGCGAGGCTCCCGCGGCTCTTGACTTCCACGATAATATTGTAGAGGTTCCCTGCGGCTATCATTTGACCGAACAGGACAGGGAGAAGATAAACGCCTATATCGAAAAGCTTAAATCAGGCTCTCTTGAAATTACGGTTTCAAGGAAAAATCAGTCGGCAAAAAGATTTGTCAAAACCGATACCTCCAAAATAAAGACCGAGGACGGCTCCGGCTTTAAGCTTATAAAGTCTAAACTGCCCCTTAAAAACGCCTTTAAAATAGGCGCAAGCGGGCTTAAACACAAGAAGATAAGACTTGTATTTACAATTTTGCTTTCCTGTATTGCTTTTGGGCTTTTCGGACTTTCCGACACCTTCGGCGCGTATAATCACGTCAAGACCTGCACAAACTCCCTTACCGACAGCGGGGTAAAATATCTCTCGGTCGCAAAATCCAAAAAGATAACTAACGGCTCTGATTTCTACTGGCGCGACTACGGCTACGGAATTTCGGAAACGAATTTAAAAGAGGTTTCGGAGGGGACTCAGGTTAAGATGCACGGCGTGTTTGCTCCGACAAACGCCGATTTAAGCTTTGACGCACAGACCAACCCCGAAATCAAGCTTACCGAAACGGAGTACAATATCTATTCCCGCGCCTTCGGCGGCTTTGCGGAAATAAACGATTCGGTTATTAAGGATATGGGCTTTAAGCTTTTGGCGGGTACTCTGCCCGACGGCACAAAGGATGAAATAGCCGTAAGCGAATACATTTTCGAAATATTTAAGAAAGCCCAGTACTTTGACGGCGTAACCCTTAAAAAGGCGGCGGACGGAACAGAGACCCCCGTGTACCAAGCAATAAACAGCTATAACGACCTTATAGGTAAAACAATAACCCTTAATAATGTGAAATACACCGTTACCGCGATTATCGACACGGGCTTTGATATAAGCCGTTATGCCTCCCTTACCGAGAAAAAACAGCATCAGAGCAAGGCGGAACAGATGGTGGATTTTGTACTTTACAACGAGTTCTCCTCCTCCTCGGCTTACAGCTACGCGGGTATTATTATGGTTGGCAAGGAAAAAATGGAAAAGCTTATTTCCGAGCGCCCGCCGATGACAGCGATAACCGAGGGCTATATAAGCTTTAACTGCCATACAGGTAAGGAAAATGAGGATTACGGCGTTGATTCGCAGTATTTAGCAACCCTCCAAGATGTAAAGGGCGAAAATATTATCTGGATTGACGGCGAGAAAAAGACGTTAGGCGAAAAGGAAATAATCGCCACTAAAGACGCGCTTCAATTCTACAACGGTATTCCCGATACCGACGATTACGCAAAATATTTAAAGAATAAAAATACCCTTTCCGCATGGGAATCAAGCTTTTATGAAGGCAAAAATACCGAGGGCTGGAAATTGGTGGGTATAATCGACAATACCTCGGAGGGGAATAAGTCAAGGCTTACCTCTACTGTCGTAACAAGCGATTCGGTGTTTAAAAAATACACCGACGGCTCGGACAATATTTACAGCTTCGCGGTAGGGGCTATGCCCGCCGAAAAGGAGGAGGTGCGTTCCGCGGTAGAATACTGCTACCGCGAGGATTCAAACGTCCGCTATCAGATTCAGAACTCGGTCACCTTCGAGCTTGACTCGGTAAATGACGCGCTTAAAATTATGTCAAAATACTTCTTCTGGATAGGAATAGGCTTTGCGGCGTTTGCGGCTTTGATGCTTGCAAACTTTATAGGCACGAGTATTTCCTACAAAAAACAGGAGATAGGTATTCTTCGCGCGATAGGCTCCCGCAGTAACGACGTTTTCAGAATCTTCTTTGCCGAAAGCTTTGTTATTGCAATGATAAACTTTCTGCTCTCAAGCATAGGCGTTTTTGCCGCGACGGTGATATTCAACAGCCTTATGAGAAGTGAGGTGGGAATACTGATTACAATTTTAAGCTTCGGACCGCGCCAGCTGATACTTCTTTTGGCGGTCAGTCTGTTGGTTGCATTTATTGCAAGCTTCCTGCCCGTAAAGCGTATAGCCTCCAAGCGCCCGATTGACGCGATCAGGAATAGGTGAAGAAGTATAGGGCCTATTCAATTGAAATTTTGTGAAATAAAGGCCCCCTTGCCTAAAGGGGGCTGTCACGGCAAAGCCGTGACTGGGGGATATTAGGTTTGCAGAAAAGCTAATTGTATCCCTCCGTCAGCCTACGGCTGCCACCTCCCTTTAGGCAAGGGAGGCTATTATAGGAAAGCTATCTAATATCTAATTTGGAGCTAAAATGAAAAACATACTTGAAATGCTTGAACGTTCTGCGGAGCGGTTTCCCGACAAATTAATTTTCCGCGATGAAACAAGCGATATGACCTACTCCGAGTTTTTAAATACGGCTAAAGCCATAGGCACGGATATAGCCAAAAGCGGTGTTTTTAAAAAACCGATAGCGGTAATAGCCGAACGGTCGGTAAAGAATCTTGCCGCTATGTTCGGGGTGCTTTACAGCGGAAATTTCTACACCGTAATCGATTCCGAAATGCCGCCCGAGAGGGTTAAAGCAATATTTAATACCTTAAAGCCCGCGGCGGTTGTAGTTACAAAAGCCTGTCTTTCGGTCTTTAAAAAGCTTGACTTTAACGGCAAGTCGGTAAATTACGAAATCGCTAAGGACTGCCCTGCGGACAGTAATTTACTCGGAAAAATCCGCGAGAATATGATAGATTCCGACCCCGCCTACGTCCTTTTTACCTCCGGCTCAACGGGCGTTCCAAAGGGAGCGGTTGTAAGCCATAAAGCCGTGCTTACCTATGTAAAATGGTACGCCGATACCTTTAAAATTGACGAGAACACCGTTTTCGGCAGTCAGACCCC
>CAMCIX010000247.1 GCA_945875045.1 uncultured Clostridia bacterium
AGCCGTCGGGAACCCTTTCGATCGGGTTCCCGAACCCTCCTGAACGACAAAAGGGAATATTCCCCTTTTGAAACCCCTTTTTATCAATCCGCCTTTTATTAAACCGTAAGGGGACTCCTGCCGTTTAATGTCTAACAACTAAAATCTAATGTCTAAAATGGGGGCACTATGTTAAAATTCAAGAAAACCGAAATAGGGGATATCGAAACATTTAAAAGGTATATCGGATTTTCGGGGGAGCTTTCCTGCGAAAGCGCCTTTGTAAACCTGCTTGTGTGGGAGAGCGCCTATAATAATATGTGGGCAGAAGAGGACGGACAGCTCATAATCAAATCGGGAAAAGGGGAGGAGAGCTCCTACCGTCTGCCCTTCGGGAACGATTTTATTAAAGGGATAAGCCTTATAAGGGAATACAGCGGAGAGGAATACCCCGATTTTTGGGTGCAGGAGGGCAAGCGGCTTGATAATTTCAAGGCGCATTTCGGGGACAAATATACTTTTGAGGAAAACCGCGACGCGTTCGACTATATTTATTTAAGAAGCGATCTTGCCGAGCTTTCTGGCAAAAGGTATCACGGCAAGCGCAACCACATAAGCGCCTTTTCTAAAAAGCACGATTGGGTGTATAAGCCTATAACGCCCGATAATATCACGGAGGTTAAGCTTTGCGCCGAAAAATGGTACTCTGAAAACGCCGACAGAGCGGACAAATATCTCCGCTGTGAAAGGCGCGGTGTGGAAACCGTGCTTGATAATATGGAGCTTTTAAATGTAAAGGGCGGCGCGATTTATGCAGACGGTATGGTTGTTGCTTTTACCTTAGGCTCGCAGATAAGCCGTGAAATTTTCGATATTCATATCGAAAAGGCGCTTTCCGATTATGCCGAGGGCTACACCGTGATAAACCGCGAGTTTGCCCGCACGCTGGACGGATATAAATATATCAACCGCGAGGACGATATGGGGCTTGAGGGTCTCCGTAAAGCAAAGCTTTCCTATAAACCCACCATATTGCTGAAAAAATATTTGTGCAGGAAAAAAACTGATGAAATATAAAGCTTTACGCGAAATTTACCGCGAGGCGTTCGGCGACGACGGCGAGTTCGAAGACCGTCTGTTTTCTATTTGCGACGAATATCTGCGTTCCGTGTCCTGCGGCGAAGAAGCCGCCGCAATGCTTTTCGCGCTACCCTGTAAAATTGACGTGGGGAAAGAAAGCTTTGACGCATATTACCTATACGCCGCGGCAACCAAGAAAAAATACCGCGGCAGAGGGTATATGTCGGGGCTTATCGAGGAGCTTAAAAAAGAGGGAAAGCCGATTTTTTTAAAGCCCGCAAGCGAGGAGCTTATAGGCTTTTATGAAAGACTTGGGTTTAAACGCTTTACCGCCGTGACAAGAGGAAAAACAGAAAAAACCGCCCTTCCCATAGGCGGCTTTGCGGAGCTTTCGGCTACCGAAGCACAGGACGAGGAGTTTAGCTATACCGCAATGTGCGTAAACTCACCAGTTCCGCTTGATAACCTCTGTTTTGATTATATTATGGAGTAAAAAGATAATAAACGGACGGTCGAGGACGCCCCTACAGAATGTCAATTCAGCATCGCAAGGAGGGGAATCCTGACCGTCCGCGTCTATTGTCTAATTTCTAATGTCTATCGTCTATTTATCCTGTCCGTACTTGGAAACAATTTTCTTAATGCGGTCAACGGGGTCTAAGAGACTGCTTATAGAATTGTCGCAGTTAAGGGTATCGACAAGCAAAGCAATATATTTTGACATATTTACACTGCAATACCAGTCGCGGGACAAAAGCTCGGGGGACTGGTAGATAAGGTTGGTGGTGAATATCTTATCAATTTTGCCCTGCTCGTAATATTCGTCGAACTTTTCAAGTCCCTCAACGAAAAGACCGAAGGTCGAGAAAATGAAGATTCTGCCCGCGCCTTTTTCCTTAAGCTTCGCCGCAATGTCGAGCATAGATTCGCCCGAGGAAATCATATCGTCAACAAGAATTAAATCCTTGCCCGTAATATCGTTGCCCAAAAATTCGTGAGCCTCGATCGGGTTTCTGCCGTTTACTATTACAGAGTAGTTGCGGCGCTTGTAGAACATACCGAGCTCCAGTCCTAAAACGGAGGAGTAGTAAATGCAGCGGCCCATTCCGCCCTCGTCGGGGGAGACTATCATAGTGTGGTCGCGGTCAAGCTTAATGTCGGGCACGGTTTTAAGGAGGGCCTTAATCATCTGATACGCCGCCTGAACATTGTCAAAGCCGTCGAGCGGGATAGCGTTGTTTACGCGGGGGTCGTGCGCGTCAAAGGTAATAATGTTCTTAACGCCCATTGCAACAAGCTCCTGAAGCGCCATAGCGCAGTCCATAGATTCGCGGGCGGTTCTTCTGTGCTGTCTTCCCTCGTAAAGCATAGGCATAATAACGGTGATTCTTCTCGCCTTGCCGCCCAATGCCGCGATAACGCGCTTTAAATCCTGATAATGGTCGTCGGGACTCATAGGAACTGTTTGACCGTACATCTTGTAGGTCACGCTGTAGTTAAAGCAGTCGCAGAGGATATAAGCGTCAAGACCGCGCGCTGTGTGCTTTAATACCGCCTTCGCCTCGCCTGTGCCGAAGCGCGGACAGTTAGCGGGAACGACAAAGGATTCGTCCTCGGGAATGGTACGCCATTGCTTTAAGTAGTAATCCACCTGCGAAGCTATGTCTTCACAGCCGCGCATACTTATAAGCGCAAGGTCGCCGTAGGGTGTGTGCTTAAAATCGATACTTGCCATTGAAAAGCCCTCCGTTGAGTAATGCAAAATTTTCCTTTTGGGTATTACATATATATAATAACACAAAATATTCGACACAAAAAGACCTTTTTCAAAAAAAAATTAATAATATTTTGGGTGTAATCACTTGTAAATTTTATTGCATACAACTAAAATAAATAAAATGTAAAATAATTTGCTTAATTTCGTTTTTTGTATTGAAGAAATTGTGTTAAAAAAGTATAATAGAAGTATGAAAG
>CAMCIX010000248.1 GCA_945875045.1 uncultured Clostridia bacterium
CATAAAATCTACTGTCAATAATAATTATTTTTTCTTTCCGAAAACGGCATTTATCAATATGTATATCCCTATTAAAGCCGCCGCGGATACCGCGACAATGGCGTACATAGCGGAAAGCTCAACCTTATTGTCAAAGAAATAAAGATTGCAGTCAATCGAATCCTTAATCCCCTCAACTACCTCTTTCGGAAAGCCTGTCGCCGCCATTTCCTCGAAGACTCCCCTTAAGGCGTGGTTGCGGATAAGCGAGGTGCCGTAGGTGCCGGGCAAAAATGAAATCACCCTCTGAAGCCCCTTGCTGAATTGGGAAATCGGCATATACGCCCCGCAGATAAAGCCGTAGCCCGCGCTTACTATCGTTCCGACGGCGGAAATCTGCCCCTGGGTGGACAAAAAGAAATTGATAACCGAGGAAAGCGCCGTGCCGAAAAGCACCAACAGGACAATATCAAGCAGAAGACACAGCACGTCCGAAACCGTAAGATACCAGCCGACCGCCGCAAGGTAAGCAAAGCAGGCGGCGGAAGCTAAGACGCATATAATTAAGGTTGAAAACGCCGCCGCCGAATAATAGCCGAGGGCGAGGGTGGAATTTTTAACGGGGGTTACGTCAAAATCCTTACGCGCGCCCGTAACCTTGTCGGACACCATAAGCATATTCGAGCAAAACGCCACCGTCACACAGCAGACCGCAAGCAAAGAGGAAAACAGCTCCCCTCCCACCGTCGCGTCAATCAGCTTTTCGGAAACCTTAAAGCCCTCGGGCATAGCCGACATAAAACTATCCTTATATACGTTTGCAAGAAAGGTCGCGTACAAGACAAGCAGAATAAGCGGCGTTATAAGCGAGGTGAAAAACATTGCCTTATCCTTAAAAAACAGCTTGCAGTCGCGGCTGAACATTGAAAAAAGTCCTGTCATTTTACGTTTCCTCCCTCTAATCTTTTGCCCGTAACCGCCAAAAATACGTCGTCCATTTTACCCTTGGTTATTTCATAATCTGTAAATACGCTAGGATTAGCGGTTATAAGGGCGGTTGCCGCGGCGGTATTAGGCACGCAGACCCTTAACGCTCCCCCGACCCTTTCAAACGGCATACCGAAAGCCTTGACCTGCTCCTCCTTAGCGCCGTAAAGGGTTATAAAGTCGCCCGTATACTTATTTTTAAGCTCAAGCGGAGTGCCCTTTGCGGCTATTTCGCCGCTGTCGAGTATTACAACGTAGTCTGCGTCCGCCGCCTCCTCCATATAGTGGGTAGTAAGAAAAACCGTCATATTTTCCTTTTTTCTAAGGTCTGTCACAACGTCCCACAAAAGCCGCCTCGTCTGGGGGTCAAGCCCCGTAGTCGGCTCGTCTAATATAAGTATCTCGGGATGGTGGAAAAGGGCGCGGGCAATATCTATTCTGCGCCGCTGTCCTCCCGAAAGCTTAGACACCGTCCTATTAAGCAGATTTTCAAAATCAAGCGCCCCCGCAAGCTCCAAAAGCCTATCCTTAAACTCCTGACCCTTAATTCCGTAAAGGGCGGCGCGGCTTTTTAAATTATCCTTAACGCTTAAAGCCCCGTCAAGCACCGAGTTTTGGAAAACCACGCCGAGCTTTTTTGTTACCGCGGTTTGCTCCCTGTCAATATCCTTTCCGCAGATAAAGACCTTTCCCGAGTCCTTTTTCAGCTGACCGCACATAATTGAAATGGTGGTGCTTTTTCCCGCGCCGTTAACCCCTAAAAAAGCAAACAGCTCGCCTCTTTTAACCTTGAACGAAAGGTCCTTAACCGCCCTTACGTCCCCGAAGGTCTTGTTCAGACCGTTTATTTCAATAATTTGCTCCATCATACTTCCTCCTACCGTTTAATAATATCACCGTATCCAATAATTTTCAATATGTAAAACCAAAAATACCCTAAATTTCAGCCGATTTTTGATTATTTGAAATTTTTTTGTTGACATATGTATGTGATTTGGGTTATAATCTAAAATCGATAGGTTATGACTTAATAATAATCCCCATAACCGCCAATGTGTTCAACAAGGAGGGTATATAAATGAAAAGGACATATCAGCCTAAGAAGCTTCACAGAAAGAAGGAGCACGGCTTTTTAAAGAGAATGGCAACCTCTAACGGCCGTAAGGTGCTCGCACGCCGCAGAGCAAAGGGCAGAAAGCAGTTGACATACTAAAGCCACTTTATTGTGGCTTTTCCTTTTATTAAGGCTATGAAAAGTATTATTAAACTGAAAGAAAACTACAGCTTCCGCCGCGCATATAAAAAAGGAAAATCCTATGTTTCCCCCTATTTTGTTATTTATGTTACGAAAAACCGCAGGGGGATAAGACTTGGCATTACCGCGGGCAAAAAGCTCGGCTGTGCGGTCAAGCGAAACCGCGCAAAGAGGGTTATTACCGCCGCGTTCAGGGAATGTCTCCCTTATATTAAAGAAGGCTATGATTTCGTAATTGTAGCGAGAACGCGCATACTGAATATTAAAAGCACCGCCGCCGCGGCTTCTATGAGGTCGCTTTTAAGCTCGGCGGGCGTATGGAGCAACGAAGATAATGGGCAGGCTGTTAATACGGCTGATTGAATTTTATCGGAAAAATATATCGCCGCGCAAAATTCCCTGTTGCCGCTTTACCCCCACCTGCTCTGCCTACGCAATTGAGGCGATACAAAAAAGAGGGGTAATTGTAGGAACGGCGCTGAGTATTTGGAGAATTTTGCGCTGTAACCCGTTTTGCAAGGGCGGGTACGACCCCGTTCCCGAAAAAAAGACGAAAAATTAAAATAAAAAAATACCGTTGCCGTTTACTCGGCGCGAATGGACGGTGCATAAATGCAAACACTATTTAATATCATAAACATACCCTTAGGCTGGGTTCTTGAATTTTTAGCACGGCTTTTCGGCGGTAATTTCGCCGCGTCGGTTTTTGTTTTCACATTGCTTGCCAACGTGG
>CAMCIX010000249.1 GCA_945875045.1 uncultured Clostridia bacterium
GACCCTTCACGGCCAAGCGCAGTTTCTTGATATAAGAGGATAAGAATTAAAAAAAGTAAAACGAAAGTTATAAAAGGAGCGGTGCGCGGGTATGGCGGAAATTATTAAGTCAATAATATCGAATGTTTTAACGGCATTTTATCAGCCGTTTTGGTTTGCGCTGTTGCTCGCGGCGCTGTTTATGCTTGCGTACAAAGCCTATCCAAGCGCGAAAGATGCGGCGCGGCGGTGGGTCGAATGGTTTAAAACCGATTCAAGCTTCAGAAAAATATTTCTGCTTGCCTTCTATACCGCACTGATTTTATTCCGCACCCTTTTAAACCGCAATATATGGGCGAATCCGTTATGCGACGTTTTGGGAAAATGGTGGATTTACACGCCTGACGGTAAGCTCACAACCGAGATAATTGAGAATTTTCTGTTGTTTATGCCCTTTACGGCGATTTTGTTTTGGTGCTTTAGGGATAAGCTATTAGGCGGCGGGGTCACATTTTTTAAAACCGTTTGGTGCGCGGTAAAAACCGTGTTTCTATTTTCCTTTGCTATTGAGATGCTCCAGCTTGTCTTAAGACTCGGCACTTGGCAGCTGTCGGACTTGTTTTATAACATATTGGGCGGCGCGGTAGGAGGAATAATATATTTTATCGCATACAAAATAAAGCACAGAAAAGAATAGGGTTGGATTTTAAATTCGCCGTCGCTGGGTTGGTTCAGCGGCGGCGTTTTAACGTTTTAGTCCTTAACCTCAATAATTTTCAATGCTTCCTCTTTTGTCAGTTCGCCCTTTATATATTTATCACGAGCCTGCGACGCACCCTCTCGCCAATTTAAATATTCCTCGAAGGATATTCCTTTGGGTAGAGCTTCGAGTGACCAAGTAGTTCTCTCATACCGTTTATACATTTTTTGTTTGGTGCGCTCAAAGGCTTTTAAGACGGGATCTGTGTCTACGGCAATTTTATGCATAATTGACGGCGCTATTTCTTTGCAGGTCTTGCCGTCACGAATAATCCTATCACAATATGATGTTACTTTTCTGGTTTTGGGAATAAAATACTGTCCGCAGCAAAGGCATCTGGATACATTGGGTTTAGTGTTCAAATAATTCATCAAAAGGAATAGATAATAACTTTTTGTTGATCTGAAACGGTATTCCGTTTTAAGAGTATCGCTGAAAAAATAGCTTTGTGTAAATGTGCCTTGAGCAAGATCGGCATATTTTTCTTTAAAATCAGGCGGAATACCAAGAGAAAGATCGTGCAAAACCTCTCGCAGTTGAATATAAAACAATACCGGCTCGGCAATCTGTTCGCAGATTGCTTTTTTTGTTAGATACACATACATAGCAGTTCCGTCGTCCTTGGAAGTGTGATCCGAAAGTGCAAACCGTAAAAGTGAACCCAACACAGGAAAAGCGTATTCAACGCCATATACCAATTCGTTGGTTTCGGTTAAAAGAGCGTCAAATATGTCCATATCTACCTCGCCGAAACGGTCGGGATCGTCTGTCTCCGTTTTTTCTGACAGCTCTTCAATTTCACATAAAGAATCAATATAAGTGCTGTAATCCAACTCTGCATACCGTATAAGTTCTGCACCGATAGTTGTATCGTCAAGTACGGTCTCGCCCTTGTCAGTAACAAGGGTTCTTTTTATTTTGCCGTCCTTTTGCAGTATCACATAAAGTCCGGGTGTTCTTTGCAACCGATTGACCCTCCTTTGTCTTAAATCAAACTTTCGTATTTTTTAAAAGTTCACTCATTCATTTAAAGAATTAAGTCTACAGATTAAAATTATATCACAGACAGGCGGAAAAGAAAAGCCTGTCACTACAACTGAATAACCTGCCGACAGGATATGCGACGGTGGACTTTGCCATGACAGCGATCGGATAGATCGTGCCGTAGGAGAAAGGCGCAGGCAATGCGCCCTCAAGCGAGGACACGGTAAGCGAAGCACAAACGCCGAAAGCAATACACGGTCAAAGAAAGAGCGTAGGAACGGTGTCGGGTGTACAGGTAAAAAAACGCAGAGAGCGAGGAAGGCTTATGAACTTTCTCTCATAGGAAACAGTCGCGATCTGCAAGCGGAATACTGCCTCCGATTTTCGAACAAGGCAGTAGCTTTTCCTCAATTTTTATTAAAAAGGAAGGCGATTTATATGAGCGAAAAGAAAAACAGGCTCACTGTTATAGACGGTGAAACCCTAATGGATACAAGACTGGAACCGACCAAATTTTGTATCGACTCTCTGCTGCCGCAAGGGATAACAATCCTCGGCGGCGCGCCTAAAATCGGCAAATCGTGGTTGGTGCTGGATTTATGCGTTCGCATCGCCAAAGGGGAAAGCGTGTGGGGTATGCCGACCGCCAAAGGTACAACCCTGTATCTTTGTTTAGAAGATACACTCAGGCGTGTGCAGGAACGGCTTAACTGCATCACGGATGACGTTCCCTCTAATGCTTTTTTTGCAACGGCGGCGCACACACTTGCCGAGGGTCTCTGCGATGAAATCCGCGCGTTTGTTAAAGAGCATCCAGACACAGTATTTGTTGCAATCGATACCTTTCAGATCGTGCGTAACAGCGGTGCGGATTCCTCTTACGGTAACGACTATGATGAGATACGGCAGATGAAGCAGTTGGCAGACGAGCTTAATATTTCTCTTCTGCTGGTGCATCACCTTCGCAAGCAGGGCGACAGCGATCCGCTTAATAAGCTGTCAGGAACCACGGGAATCGTAGGCGCAGTCGATTCGGTGTTCGTGCTGGACAAAAGTAAGCGTGGTGAAAGTCTTGCAACTCTTGTTTGTACCGGCAGGGATATTGAGTATCGGCAGTTGGAGCTGAAGTTTTCAAACAAGGATTTTGTTTGGGAATTAAAATCCGACAGCCGTGAACAGCCCGAAAAAATATTGCCGCCCGAG
>CAMCIX010000250.1 GCA_945875045.1 uncultured Clostridia bacterium
GCTCTCCGTAGCTCGGATAGGGCCAGCAGTCCTTTGAGACAACCGCCTCGGCGCTGTCGGAATACTTGCGTATATCGCCCATAAGCTTTAACACGCTGTCGTGATATTCGGTCGCGCGTTCAAGCATATCGGGGATTTTCTCCGCCGACATAACCGCCATTTTAAGGTCGCCCGTAAGCTTGTAAATCTCGGTCTCGGCGGCGGAAAGACGTGCGATAATCTCGGTATCAGCCAGCTCGTCGAACTTAAGTCCTAAGCTTCGCCTGTTGATAAGGGCGGTGCAAAGACGGCTGTTATACTCGGTTATCGCGGGGATAACCTCACGGTTCATCATTTCAATGAGGGTAAGCGCCTCGATATGTATAATCTTGGCGTAGTTTTCAAGCACTATATCTACCCTTGAATTAATCTCCGCGCGGCTTAAAACCCCGTTACGCTCAAACAAGGCGATATTATCCTCGGATTTTAGAAGCGGCAGCGCGTCAACCGTGCTTTCAAGATTAAGAAGTCCCCTTCTCTCGGCTTCCTTTTTCCACTCGTCGGAGTAGCCGTCGCCGTTGAAGATAATGCGCTTATGCTCTAAGACCGTCTCCTTAATTATTTTATTAAGCTCGCTATCAAAATCTTCCGCCTTTTCAAGCCTATCGGCAAACTGCGCGAAAGCATCGGCAACCATAGTGTTAAGCATAACATTGGTGTCGGATATAGAGGAAGCCGAGCCCAACATTCTGAACTCGAACTTATTGCCCGTAAAGGCAAAGGGCGAGGTGCGGTTACGGTCGGTATTATCGCGCCCGAAAAGCGGGATAATATCTGCGCCGACTGTCATTTTCACCTTTTGCGCGTTATCGTGGCGGGTGCCGCTTTCAATAGACAAAAGCAGGTCGGTAAGCTCGTCGCCTAAGAACATAGAAATAATTGCAGGAGGAGCCTCGTTAGCCCCCAAGCGGTGGTCGTTACCTGCCGTAGCAACCGAGATTCTAAGTAAATCCTGATGCTCGTCCACCGCCTTTAATACGGCGGCAAGGGTAAGAATAAAGAGCTGATTTTCGCCCGGATTTTTACCGGGGCTTAAGAAGTTAACCCCTGTATCGGTTGAAAGAGACCAGTTATTGTGCTTTCCGCTGCCGTTTACGCCGTCAAAGGGCTTTTCGTGCAAAAGACAAACAAGCCCATGCTTTAAGGCGGTCTTCTTCATAATCTCCATTGTGAGCTGATTATGGTCGGCGGCGATATTTGTTGTGGTGAAAATAGGCGCTAATTCGTGCTGTGCGGGAGCGACCTCGTTATGCTCGGTCTTAGCAAGCACGCCTAACTTCCAAAGCTCGTTATCAAGGTCGCGCATAAAGGCGGCAACCCTCGGCTTTAAAACCCCGAAATAGTGGTCGTCCATCTCCTGACCCTTGGGCGGCATTGTGCCTATAAGGGTTCTGCCGCAGTAGATAAGGTCGGGTCGCTTATCGTACACAGTCTTGTCCACAAGGAAATACTCCTGTTCGGGACCTACCGTGGGATTTACGCGCTTAACGTCCTCCATTCCGAAAAGGCGGGCGATGCGTAACGCCTGCTTATTAATTGCGTCCATACTGCGAAGCAAGGGCGTTTTCTGGTCGAGAGCCTCGCCGCAATAGGAGCAGAAAGCGGTAGGAATACAAAGCGTGTCGTCCTTTACAAAGGCGTAGGAGCTGGGATCCCAAGCGGTATAGCCCCTCGCCTCAAAGGTAGCGCGAAGACCTCCCGACGGGAAAGAGGATGCATCGGGCTCGCCCTTAATAAGCTCCTTGCCCGAAAACTCCATAATAATATGACCGTCACCCGTGGGAGAAATAAAGCTGTCGTGCTTTTCGGCGGTAATACCCGTTAAGGGCTGGAACCAGTGGGTATAATGCGTGGCTCCCTTTTCAATCGCCCAATCCTTCATAGCGGCGGCAACGGTGTCCGCAATACTGCTGTCGATACCCTTGCCCTCTTTTATGGCGGTTTTCAAAACCTTGTATGTATCCTTCGGCAGACGTTCAAGCATCACCGAATCGTTAAACACGTTAGTTCCGAAAATTTCACTTACCTTATCCAAAACCATACCCCCGTACAAATATTATAACATATACAGTATACCCGCAAAACGGCGGTTTGTCAATTAATGATTCCGCCGTTTTTGCAAAGAACCGCTATATATTTTTCCCAATAGTAGCAATCGGGAACGGTAATATCCGTTTCGGTGCTTTCGACAAGATAATCGAAAACCTCTCCGTCTATCCCGTTTTCCCCTATTTTCTTCATCAGCGCGGTTATTATTGACCGCTTTAATTCCGAAACGTCAACCGTTCGGCTTAAAATATCGGAAATTTGAACGCCCGTGTATCTAAGGGCTTCGCCGTCTAAATTAAGCTCTATACCGTCGGCGTAATCGATAACGGCGGCGACAAAGCGGTAATCGGTCTTTACGATAAAATCTATCGGATAGCCGTAAATATCCTCACCGTACTCCTTTTCGGGCGGAATAATAACCTTAAGCCTTTCCTCATAGAAATCAAGGTACAAATAGGTCGGCGAACCGCAAATTTCAAGCATTATCCCCTTGCTTTCGGGGGCGGAAAAGCTGTAAGGCACACTCGAAACCTTGTTTTCGGTCTCCCTTAAATTTTGGCGTAAATAAAAATATCCGCCGCCCACAAAAAGCGAGCAGCAGATAATACAAAAAGCCAAAAGCTTAAATATTCCGAATATTTTTCTTTTCAAATCTACTCACCCGATATTATTATCGGCAAAATTTAAGAAAAAAATTCACCTTATTCGGTTTTTTCAACATTGTTTAGCATCAGCTCAAAAAGCTCGGGGTTTACGCGTTTTAAGGAGACAACCTGACCCTCGCCGTTTAAAAAGCAATGGGAGGTAGTTCCCACGGCTCTAAGCTCCCCGTC
>CAMCIX010000251.1 GCA_945875045.1 uncultured Clostridia bacterium
AAAAACTTCTTACTTCGAAAATAATCACACGTCTTGCAAAACATCGTTTTAGATTTTGTGATTAAAGTATGAAAAAATTTTTTGCTCAGAGAAATAATATTTAAAAATGTTTTTTTTAAATTATGACACATAGAATCACCTTCCTACTTGTCAAATTATATCACAATTTGGCTTAAAATGTAAATTTGTAATCAATCATCCCACTTTCTGCCCGGCACGGCTTCCATACCAACCATCGCAAGGGCTTGGTTGACTTTAGCCATACGAAGGTTTTTTGCCGCATTCAAGTTTTCTTATGAAGCGAACACCGAGTCCTGACAACTCGGCAAACCTCTCACGACTCAAATGAGCCATCTTTCTTTGCATTTTTTCGAATTCTGCTTTTCAATTCAAAATCTCAACGGTATCGAACGGGCACACTTTTTCAATTGCATACCTTATAACAATCCCGATTTTGCGATATTTTTGCTAATTTTTTTGAGATTTAGACATGCAAAAGTAAGCCCGCCCTTCATTTCCATTTTAGCATTGCCTACCATTTGCGTATATCTGAAGCCGTGATGCTCTTTGGCTGTGCCAAAAAATCGTTCTATGGTTTTTTTCTTTTACTATAAAGTTCTTTCTTACCTCTTGTGCACTGAATATCTTCGCATATTTCAAGATAATCATCCCAATTTCATTAGTCATACTTCCGTCTTGGTTCGAGGATTGCTTCAAAGTCGAGGTCGGTATATACATTCACATTGAATTTTTTGTTTTACGCTTTTTTTAATACGAAATTCTAAAATAGTCTAAATAGTTTTTAAAGGTATCTTGAGCAGAGAGGCAGGTATCGGTGAGATATCCTTTTTCCTGATTCCACTCTTTCAGTCCTCGATAGTAGAACATTTTTATTTTATCCTCGATAATAAAGGGGACAATATTATGCTTTAGGCACTCTTTGAACATAATCAGTCTGCCGACACGGCCGTTACCGTCTTGAAACGGGTGGATGCGTTCAAACTGCACATGGAATTCGATAATATCTTCAAGAGTTATCTTCTCTTTGCTGTTATAACGGCTAAGTAGTTTTTTCATCTCCGCCGACACATCTTCGGGCAGGGTAGTTTCCATACCGCCAACCTCATTAGGCAGTTTTTTATAATCGCCAACGGCAAACCATTCTTTTTTAGCATCGCTTGTGCCGGTCTTGAGAATAAAATGCAGATGTTTAATAAATTTCTCGCTCAGTTGTGATTTAGCATTTTCGATAATTTCATCAATACAGCGGAAGTGGGTTGTGGTTTCGATAATATCGTCAACACGAACACCTTCCTCGGTTAAGCCGATGGTATTGGTTTCAAATATATAACGAGTCTGATCGTGGGTTAGGCGACTGCCTTCGATATGATTGGAGTTATAGGTCAGTTCAATCTGTATTTTATGATAAATTCCGCCGTGAGTCTGACTGCGCTTTTCTTCTTTCAAAATATCAAGCAAAGTCCGCGGCGCAGGTTTACTTTTATTGCTTCTTTCGGGCTTCTCAGCATTTTCAGGGATATTCCAAGTCTTGCCCGTAATAAAAGCACCAGGTACACGACCTGCGGCACAATAATTACGAACACTGCGCTCGGATGTATTCCAAAGCACCGCCACCTCTTTAACGGATAAATATTTCATATGCAGACCTCCAAATTTACTGCTATAAGTATACCATATTATCGGCAAAATGTCAATTAATCTTAAATCTAATTTGCTTTTATTTTTGCCGATAACAGAAGTTTTACACCTGCGAATATAATAAAAACAAATCGTCGCATGCACAATCTAATCTTAAAGAATTCGTATCTTCACTTGACATAGGTTTCTGTGTCTGTTATTATTAAGTAAATAAAATTGGAGGTTGATGTTATGTTCTCTATCATCATTCGACGCAGACGATGAAGGCTTGTATCTGATTTAGGTACAAGTCTATTCGCTTTGTGCCTAAACGAATGATGAAAAGAAACTTAACTTTTTATTGTACTGTTGATGGCACGAATGCTACCAACAGTATTTTTTATTTTAAGGAGAATTATTATGAAAATAAACAAATCATCGCTTAACGAAGCAATATACGAATTAATAGAGCTACCCGATAACGCCGCTATTGTGGATTTAGGTTGTAGGAATGCAGGGTATCTTAATGGCATTATAAACGAGTTTCCCGGCAAAGTCACAAAAGCAATAGGCGTAGATGTGACTGATAGGAATTTTGGTGTTGTTCCGTATAGTACACCTGTAGAGCTTAAAATTATGAACTGTGCAGGAAAGCTTGATTTTCCCGACAATACATTTGATTTGGTATTAACAAAAGACTTGCTTGAATGCATCAGCGACAAAGAAACCTTTGTAAGCGAGATAAACAGAATCTTAAAACCCGGTGGTATTGTGATATGTGTACACGCTGATTTTGACAGTGTTGTTTATAACGGTGAGAATAAAGATTTGATTACCAAATGTATTCATTCATACGCTGTAACAAAACAAGGTTGGATGGATGACCTTGACGGATGGATGGGCAGAAGGCTTTATGGAGTATTTAACAACTCTGGATTTTTTGAAAGCAGTATACGTGTCCACAGCGTTATTGAAACCGAATATAAACAAGGTCTGTTCGGGTATGAATTCAGCCAGAACATCGGCTGGCTTGTCGGCGGAAGCTCCGATTATGTGGATGGCAAAAACACCGGTGTGCTTACAAAACAAGAATATGATGAATTTATAAATAATCTTGTTGACGCCGATAAAAACAGCACATACCTTTACTCGAAACCGTATTATATTTATAAAGGAATTAAGAATTAGTATTAAAATGGGGCTGTTAAAAAAGTCCCATAGAACATAACAGAGGCTACAAGAAAAGAGTCG
>CAMCIX010000252.1 GCA_945875045.1 uncultured Clostridia bacterium
CTACACACTGCATATCGTCGGCAGCGTCAGATGTGTATAAGAGACAGCTGCTTAACCGAGGAATTCATAAATACGGTACAGCGGCTTCCCAAATCGACGGGCGATTTACCGTGAAGTCCCTTTTCGGAAAATTCCTCAATCGAATATCCCATAGCCTTTGCAAAGGTCTCAAGAAACGAGCCGCAGCCCGAGGAGCAAGCCTCGTTTAACATAATGCTGTCAATCGCGCCGTTTCTTATCTTAAAGCACTTAATATCCTGACCGCCTATATCAAGAATAAAGCCGACGTCGGGCTCGAAATATTTAGCGGCAGTATAGTGGGCTATTGTCTCAACAATGCCGTAATCCACCGAAAAGGCGTGCTTAATAAGCTCCTCGCCGTAGCCCGTGACCGCAGAACCCGAAATCTCAATTTTGTCGCCTAAAAGAGAATAAATTTCGGTCAACTGCTCCCTTACAATCTCCACGGGATTGCCCTGATTCGAGGCGTAATAGGAGTATAATATTTCGTTATTTTCGGTCAAAAGGCAGAGCTTAGTCGTAGTCGAGCCGCAGTCTATTCCGAGGTAGGCTTTTCCCCTATATTCGGCAATATCCGCATTTTTAACCGTAGACTTTTCGTGCCTTTTAACAAATTCTTTATACTCGTCATCATTCGCAAAAAGCGGCTTTAATCTCCCCTTTCCCGAAGAAACCGAGCCCGCGTTTTCCACCGCGCTTATAAGCGAATCTATTGTATATGCAGCGTTTTGCTTTTCCGCATAGTAGGACGCACCCATAGCCACCGCAAAGCGGGCGTATTCGGGAAACACCGCGTGCTCGTCGTCAAGTCCCAAGGTCTTTTTAAACCTAAGTCCAAGCCCCTTGCAGTAATAAAGCGGTCCGCCTAAGAAAAGCACCTTGCCGTTTATTTTTTTGCCTTGTGCAAGTCCCGCAATGGTCTGATTTACCACCGCCTGATAAATGCTGGCGGCGACGTCCTCTTTTCGCGCCCCCTGATTAAGCAGCGGCTGAATATCTGTCTTAGCAAAAACGCCGCACCGCGAGGCGATAGGGTAAAGCCTGCCCGCGTCAAGACTTAGCTTGTCAAGCTCGTCTACCGTGATGTTGAGTAATGTCGCCATCTGGTCGATAAAGGCGCCCGTGCCGCCGGCACAGCTGCCGTTCATACGCTCGTCAAGCCCGCCGTCAAAGAAGATAATCTTCGCGTCCTCGCCGCCAAGCTCTATTACGCAGGAGGCGTCCGGCTCCTTTAGCTTTACAACCTCGCCGGTTGCGAAAACCTCCTGAATAAACGGGATATGCGCCGCCTCGGCGAGACCTAAGCCCGCCGAGCCCGAAATAGCCACGGCAACCTCGCTGTCCCCCGTTATACCGCCGATTAGGCGCAAAAGCTCCGCGGTTTTTTCACGCACCTGTGAAAAATGCCGCTCATAGCGCTCAAAAAGCACCTCTTCCCCCTTGCGAAGCACGGTTTTTGCCGTGGTTGAGCCAATATCTATACCGAGCGAATACTCAGCCGCACAGCATTTATTACCCATAATCACCTATTCTCCCAAATTAAATATTATCCTTTATTATACAACAAAGCTTTTAAAAAAACAACCCCGCCGAAAAAAAGTTAACAATATTCATTGCGTAGCACACATAGCATAGCACATAGCACAGGGGACGTATGCACTCTAATTAAGGCTCTTGACTTTTACATATAGGAATGATATGATATATTGGAAAAATAATCCATTTTGTTTTTATTTCGTCAATAAAATGTGGATTGTAAAAAATGCTTGCACAAAGGAGAAAAAAGCAATGAAATGTATTAAAAAATTCTTAGCAATTACCCTTTCTCTTGTGATTCTGCTCGTATGTATGCCCGCAATACCTGTGTTTGCCGAAACCGACAGCGGCACCTGCGGCGATAATTTATCTTGGTCGCTTGATACCGAAAGCGGAGTGTTGACTATTTCGGGCAGTGGGGATATGTATGACTATGTTTTGACTTGGGATAGTCAGTATGTAAAATCCGTTAATATAGAAAACGGAATTACCAGTATAGGCGCCTGTGCATTTGATGATTGTAGCAACTTGACAAGCATAATAATACCCAACAGCGTTACGAGTATAGGTGAATATGCATTTTCCGGTTGCAGTAGCTTAACAAGCGTAATCATACCCAATAGCGTTAAGAGTATAGGGGATAGAGCGTTTGGGAGTTGCAGCAAACTTGTCACGATTGTTGTTTCTCCTGATAATCAGTATTTTTCTTCTGAGGAAGGAGTATTATTTAACAAGGATAAAACAACATTGCTAGTTTACCCGGAAGGAAAAGAAAGCAATTATATAATACCAAACAGCGTTATTATCATAGGAAACTATGCGTTTGACGGTTGTTCTAGCCTAACAAGCATAAACATACCCGATGGTGTTACGAGTATAGGTTATGGAACGTTTGAAAGTTGTAGTAGCCTAACAAGCATAACCCTTCCTGACAGCGTTACCAGTATAGGCGGCTGTGCATTTGAAGATTGTAGCAATTTGACAAACGTAAGTATACCCAACAGCGTTACGAGCATAGGCTCTCAAGCGTTTTCGGGTTGCAGTAGCCTAACAAGCATAGACATACCATATGGCGTTACGAGTATAGGTGATTTTGCATTTTTCGGTTGCAGTAGTCTAACAAGCATAGACATACCATATGGCGTTACGAGTATTGGTTACGGTGCATTTTCCGATTGCAGCAACCTGACAAACGTAAGTATACCCAACAGCGTTACGAGCATAGGCTCTCGAGCGTTTTCGGGTTGCAGTAGCCTTACGAGTATAAACTTACCCGACAGCGTTACAACCATAGATTACGGTGCGTTTTCGGGTTGCAGTAGCCTTACAAG
>CAMCIX010000253.1 GCA_945875045.1 uncultured Clostridia bacterium
AGATGTAGAGAGGTCTCGTGGGCTCGGAGATGTGTATAAGAGACAGCTCTATAGCGGTAAGGCAGACTGCCAAAAGACTTTCCGCCGAAAAGGATTTCGGAATAGTAGTAAACGTCGCAAAGGGCTTTGAAAAGGGCTCGCTTTTAAGGCTTTCTCAGGTTATAGCCGAGGAGCTGCCCGAGGCAAAGGTCGCGGTGCTTTCGGGTCCCTCCCACGCGGAGGAGGTTGCTCGGGGAATACCCACCTCGGTGGTTGTTGCCTCTGACTCGGCAGTTACCGCTCAGATTGTTCAAAGCATAATGTCGGGCGATAATTTAAGGATTTACACCTCCGACGACCTTATAGGCGTAGAGCTTGGCGGCGCTCTTAAAAACGTTATTGCGATAGCCTCGGGCTTTTGCGACGGCTTAGGGTTGGGCGATAATACCAAAGCCGCCCTCATAACCCGAGGACTTGCGGAAATGGCGCGGTTAGGCGTTTGTATGGGCGCAAAGGAGTACACCTTTTCGGGGCTTGCGGGTATAGGCGACCTTGTTGTCACCTGCACTTCACAGCACAGCCGAAATCACCGCTTCGGTGAAAAGGTCGGCTCGGGAACTCCGGTTAATCAGGCACTTAGCGAGGTCGGCACGGTGGAGGGCTATTATGCCGCGGAGCTTGCCTACTCGCTTGCGAAAAAATATAAGATAGAAATGCCTATCACCGAGGAATGTTACGCGATTCTTTACGAAAATAAGGATGTTAAGGACGTTCTAAACGATTTAATGCGCCGTCCGAAAAGAAGCGAGCATTAAATATTAAAAAAATACTTGATTTTTGTTTTAAAATCTGTTATTATAGATATTGCTATGTGGTTCGGTCGGACGACCGACAGAAAGAAGGAGGTGCAGACCATGGCTAAATGTGATATCTGCAGCAAAGAAATCGCTTTCGGAATTAAGGTTTCCCACTCTCACAGACGTTCTAACAGAACCTGGAAGCCCAATGTTAAGAAGGTTAAAGCAATAGTAAACGGTTCTCCGCGTCGTATCAATGTTTGCACCCGCTGCTTACGTTCGGGAAAGGTTACCAGAGCAATCTAAAGTTTTAACTTGCAAAAGAGGGACTGTTGCAAAAGGCTTTTTGCACAACAATATGCCTCCCTTGCCTAAAGGGAGGGGGACCGCCGAATGGCGGTGGAGGGATATATTCGAGTTTTTTACGAACTCAATATCCCCCAGTCACGGCTTTGCCGCGACAGCCCCCTTTAGGCAAGGGGGCCTTTTGTTTGTGCACTTACCTTAATGCGACAGCCCTGTTTTTGCATACATATTCAGTAAGAAAGAATGTAATTATTAATGATAAAAGCGGTATTATTTGATTTGGACGGCACCCTTGTAAATTCCCTTGCCGATTTGGCGGACAGCACTAATTTTGCCCTTAATGAGATGGGCTTTCCCCCGCACAAAACCGAGGAATATAAGTATCTTGTGGGGGACGGTATACCGAAGCTTATCGAGCGCGCCCTGCCGGACGGCGAAAAAACCGAGCAAAACAAGACGAAATGCTTGGAGCTTTTTATGGCGCGTTACAGGGAGCATTATTTCGATAAAACCGACGCTTATGACGGTATAAAGGACTTGCTGTGCGCCCTTAAGGCGCAGGGCTTTAAAATCGCCATCATTTCAAACAAGGCGCAGGAAATGGCGCAAAAGGTGGTTGACAAGGTATTCGGTGATATTTTCGATGCCGTGGCGGGCAAGCGGGAGGGCTATAAAACAAAGCCCGACCCCGCCTTGACATTAGAGGTTATAAAAGAGCTCGGCGAAACGCCCGATACCTGCGTTCTTGTGGGAGATTCGGGAATGGATATGGCGGCGGCGGTTAACGCTAAGACGGCGGGAATCGGCGTTTTGTGGGGCTTTAGAACCGAAGAAGAGCTTTTTCAAAACGGCGCAAAATATATCGCCGAAGCCCCCGCGCAAATTTATGAGATAATTAAGGAAATTAACAATGAATAAAAAAATAAGCTATACGCCCACAAAAATCGCCTCCTATGTCGGATTTTTTGTTCAGGCGATAGTGAATAACTTTTTGCCTATCCTTTTTATAGCGCTTCAGGACGTATATAAAATAGGGTACGAAAAATTAGGCAGACTTATAATGTTCAACTTCATAACCCAGCTTGTGACCGATATGCTTACCCCTAAAATCGTGGGAATTTTCGGCTACAGGAAAACGGCGTTTATGTGTCAGGGCTTTGCGGCGCTGGGGCTTGCTATGCTTTCCTTTATGCCGAGGGTGTTACCCGACCCGTATGTCGGAATTGTCATTTCGGTAATGGTATACGCCTTTGCAAGCGGGCTTATGGAGGTTATTTTAAGTCCGATGGTGGAGATGCTCCCCACAAAGAACAAGAGCGGCAATATGTCGATACTCCATTCCTTTTACTGCTGGGGTCAGGCGGTAACGGCGACAGTCACCACACTTTTAGTAAGCCTTTTCGGCTATTTAAACTGGATGTATATTCCGCTTATATGGGCTATAGTACCGTTTGTTAATATGTTCAGCTTCTTAAAGGTTCCGATTATCGAGCCAGAGCCCGAAAGAAAGAGCGACAGCCTTAAAAAGCTTTTAAGCTCGCCTCTTTTTCGTTGCTTTATGGTTATGATGCTCTGCGCGGGAGCAAGCGAAATTGCAATGGCGGAATGGGCTTCGATGTTTGCCCAACAGGCGCTGGGCGTTTCAAAGGTGGTCGGAGATTTGGCGGGACCTTGCGCCTTTGCAATTTTTATGGGAACGGGACGTATACTTTATGCAAGGTTTGCCGAAAGGCTGTCCTTCCGAAAAACCCTTATTACCTTAAGTACGCTATGCGCTCTTTGCTATCTTACGGCGGCGTTCAGTGA
>CAMCIX010000254.1 GCA_945875045.1 uncultured Clostridia bacterium
GAACAGTTTGAAAGCGTTAAAAGCAACGAGGAGGTGACCGAGGGTGAAAAATAATAAATATATGGGCTATTTTACAAACGGACTTATAAAGGAAAACCCCGTTTTGCGTTTGGTGCTGGGCACCTGCCCGACCCTTGCGGTCACAACCGCCGCGATAAACGGCATAGGAATGGGGCTTGCCGCTACAATGGTGCTTGTTTGCTCCAACATTGCTATCTCACTATTAAGAAGCGTTATACCCGATAAGGTGCGAATTCCCGCCTTTATAACAATTATTGCGGGCTTTGTAACCGTTGTTCAGATGCTTGTTAAGGCGTTTTTGCCCGACATTGACAAGGCGCTCGGCATTTATTTGCCCCTTATTGTAGTTAACTGCATTATTTTGGCAAGGGCGGAGATGTTCGCCTCTAAAAATCCCGTGCTTCCCAGCATTTTGGACGGTCTCGGAATGGGTATAGGCTTTACTGCGGTCTTAACCCTTATGGGGGCGATACGCGAGCTTTTGGGAGCGGGAACAATCTTCTCCCTGCCCGTTACGGCAAATTTCATAAGCCCGATGATAGTATTCTTACTACCTCCCGGGGGCTTCTTCGTCTTCGGTATGCTGGTTGCGCTGTCAAACGCACTTGCAAAGCGGGCGGGCAAAAAGCCTGTGGAGCATTTGGGCTGTGAAAGCTGTCCTTCAAGGGCGGTTTGCGGTAAAAATGAATGTGTAAAAGAAGAGGAGGCGGCGGTAAATGAATAGTTCAACCTCTATAGCCTCGATTTTACTCGCGGCTATACTTACTAATAATATGGTGCTGTCGAAATTCCTCGGAATTTGTCCGTTTTTGGGAGTATCAAAAAAGACTGACACCGCCTTTTCAATGAGCGTTGCCGTAACCCTCGTTATGGTTGTGGCGACGGCGGTTACATGGCCTATATACAACTATATCTTAGCCCCCGATTACGCCTATCTTGAAACGATAGTCTTTATTCTTGTAATCGCGGCGATAGTTCAGCTTATAGAAATTGTTTTAAAGCGGTATATTAAGCCCGTATACAACGCTCTGGGAATTTATCTTCCCCTTATTACCACTAACTGCGCGGTGCTCGGTATTACAATGCTTAATATTACCAACGAGCTTAGCTTTGTAAAATCTCTCTTTAACGCGCTGGGAGCGGGACTCGGCTTTATGCTTGCTATGCTTCTATTCTCGGGCGTGCGCGAAAGGCTTGAAACCGCCGACATTCCCGAATTTTTAAAGGGTCTGCCGATAACCCTTGTGGCGGCGGCGCTGGTTTCGCTTTCATTCCTCGGCTTTGCGGGAATAGGAGGTTAAGCTTATGGAAATTATTATACCTATTATAATTGTCGGAATCATAGGTCTTGTCGCGGGGGTGGGGCTATCCCTTGCCTCTAAGTTTATGGCGGTGCCTGTGGACGAAAAGCAGGAAAAGATACGCGCGGCGCTCCCCGGCGCAAACTGCGGAGCCTGCGGCTTTTCGGGCTGTGACGGCTACGCCGCGGCTGTGGCGGCGGGTGAGGCAGAGCCTGACAAATGCGCCCCCGGCGGAGCGACAGCGGCGGCAGCCCTTGAGGAGATTTTAGGGGTAGAGGTTCAGACCGAGCCTAAAATCGCATTTATCGCCTGTAACGGCAGTCGCGAAAAATCAAAGACCAAGTTTAATTATGACGGCATACAAAGCTGTACCGCCGCCTCCCTTGTAAATGCAGGACCCCTCCAATGCGAATACGGCTGTATCGGCTTCGGCGACTGCGCCGCCGTATGTCCGTTCGGGGCGATTACCTTAGAAAACGGCAGACCCGTTGTTTGCGGCGATATTTGCGTTGGGTGCGGCAAGTGCACAAAGGTTTGTCCTAAGTCGCTTATATCTATTATTCCGAAATCCGCTAAGATTAAGGTTGCCTGCTCTAATAAATCAAAGGGCGCGCCGGTTGTTAAGGCTTGCGGCGTTTCCTGTATCGCCTGCAAAATGTGCGAAAAGGCGTGTGAAAACGGCGCGATTAAGGTTACGGACAATGTGGCGGTTATAGATCAATCTCTTTGCACCGCCTGCGGAAAGTGCAAAGAAGCCTGCAAGCGCGGCGTAATAGTGTGATGGAAATTTTGTACGAGGATAACTCGGTTATAGTGTGTATTAAGCCGCAGGGCGTGCTTTCTCAAGCCGACAAAAACGGCGGGGAGAGTATGATAACACGGCTTGAGACCTACACGGGCGGGGAGATCTTCCCCGTTCACCGCCTTGATAAGGAGACGGGCGGAGTTATGGTTTATGCAAAAACAAGCTCCGCCGCCGCGGCACTTTCACGCGATATTTCGGAGCACCGCTTTAATAAGGAATACCTTGCTATGGCGCACGGTGTCCCCGAAAGAAAAAGCGATACCCTATGCGATTTGCTTTTCCACGACAGGGCGAAAAATAAAAGCTATGTCGTAAAACGGGAGCGCAAGGGGGTTAAAAAAGCCGAGCTTTGCTATACCCTTTTAGGCACGGCTGAAATAAACGGCGAACAGTATTCGCTTTTAAGGGTTAAGCTTTACACCGGCAGAACCCACCAGATTAGGGTGCAGTTTGCACACAGAAAAATGCCCCTTGCGGGCGATAAAAAATACGGCGCGCAGGACGGCTTTAGCCTTTTGGGGCTGTGGGCGTATAAATTGGACTTCATCAATCCCGAAACCCATAAAAATACCGAATTTACTGCTTTACCGCAAAATTACATTTCCGATTTTTTTAAAACATTTGAATAACTCAAAATATGCCGAGGACTTATGCCTTAAAAGCGCGGTCCTCGGCGTTTTTGTATTCCGAGTTATAGGCTTAGCCTATTACCTGTCTCTTATACACATCTCCGAGCCCACGAGACCTCTCTACATC
>CAMCIX010000255.1 GCA_945875045.1 uncultured Clostridia bacterium
AGACAGTATATAATATATAAGTAAGAATAACATACATTGAGCAATGACGTTCGGTGATGTCAGGGGGCTTTTGTCCCCTTTAAGGCATCGGCGGACGTTTTTTTAATGCAATAATCCGCATATTTTTAGGAGGTACGGCAATGTATTCATACGATGAGGTTATGACCTTTGTCGCGGAGGAGGACGTAAAGTTTATAAGGCTTGCTTTTTGCGACGCAAACGGCAGGCAAAAAAATATTTCTATAATGCCGCTGGAGCTAAAGCGCGCCTTTACCGAGGGAATTTCCTTTGACGCGTCGGCGATAGCGGGCTTCGGCGATGTGGTGAAATCGGATTTGTTTCTCCACCCAGATCCGTCAACCCTGTCGGTACTGCCCTGGAGACCCTCGAACGGCAGAGTAATAAGAATGTTCTGCGATATTAAATACCCCGACGGGACAAGATATGAAAAGGATGGCCGCTATATATTGAATAATGCGATTGAGGCGGCTAAAAAGGCGGGAATTTCCTGCTATTTCGGCGCGGAGTTTGAGTTTTATCTCTTTAAGCTGGACGATAACGGCAACCCTACGGGAGAGACCTTCGACGAGGCGGGGTATATGGATATAGCTCCCGACGACAAGGGGGAGAACGTGCGCCGCGAAATCTGCTTTAACCTGCTTGAAATGGGGATTTCGCCCGAAAGCTCCCACCACGAGGAGGGACCCGGTCAAAACGAGATTGACTTTAGATACAGCGGAGCCTTAAGCGCCGCCGACAATGCGGTTACCTTTAAATCGGTTGTTCAGACAATCGCCAGAAGAAACGGTCTTTTTGCCGATTTTTCGCCCAAGCCCTTAATGCACGAGAGCGGAAACGGACTTCATATAAATGTATCGATTAAATCCGATGACGGAAAAGACCTTACGGAAAGCTTTATGGCGGGAATACTCGACCACGCGGTTGAGATGACGGCGTTTTTCAATCCCGTTAAGGAATCCTACAAGCGTTTGGGAGAGAAAAAAGCGCCTAAGTACGTCGCCTGGTCGCCCGAAAACCGCTCCCAGTTAATAAGGATTCCCGCGGTTAAATCGTCGGATAAAAAGCGTATCGAGCTCCGCTCACCCGACCCTTGTGCCAATCCGTATATCGCCTACGCACTTATTATATATGCGGGGCTTGACGGAATAAAGCGCGGACTAACGCCCGGCGAGCCTAACAACTCAAATTTATTTACGGCGGAAAGCGGAATTACCGATGGGCTTGTAAGCCTTCCCGACACGCTTGAAAAGGCGAAAAGCATTGCAAAGCACAGCGAATTTATTAAATCGGTTCTTCCGGAGGGATATACAGATATACTTTAGTTAGTAAAATATAAGAAGCGTCCTAAAAGGGGGGTGAGCGGTTGTACGGCGATAAATACGATTTAAGCGTACTTATTGTTTCTTCTTCTGAGAAGGCGGAGGACTATTTGCGCGAGGTTTTAAGCGGCGGCGCGTTTTCGCTTGTAAAATCCGCAAAAAGCGTATCCGAGGCAAAGCGGATGCAGCTTGAAAACCGATTTGACATTGTAATAATCAATACGCCGCTCACCGACGATTTCGGGATTGAATTTGCCGAACAGCTCTGCGAGGACAGCTCGGTTGGGGTTTTGCTTTTCGTTAAGAACGAGCTTTTTGAGCAGGTAAGCTATAAGGTTGAGAATTACGGCGTTTTAACCTTTGCAAGACCCGGAACGAGGCAGTCGATTACACAGGCGATTAGGCTTTTGGTTGCAACACACAACCGCCTTGCCGCCTTTGAAAAAAGGGCTGTTAAGCTTGAGGCGAAAATGAAGGAAATAAGGCTTATTAACCGCGCTAAGTGGCTGCTTATAGACCGCTTTAATATGAGCGAGGCGGAGGCGCACAAATATATTGAAAAAACCGCAATGGATAATTGCGTAAGCCGCGGCGAAATTGCCGAGAATATTATAAGGACATACGAAAGTTAGAAAGAGGTTAAAAGGTATGGACAGTATGTTAAAGAAAACAAAATATATTTTCGTCACGGGAGGAGTAGTATCGGGCTTAGGCAAGGGCATTACCGCCGCTTCTCTCGGCAGACTTTTAAAGGCGCGCGGGTTAAAGGTTGCGGCGCAAAAGCTTGACCCTTATATTAACGTAGACCCGGGAACAATGAGCCCCTATCAGCACGGCGAGGTTTACGTCACCGAGGACGGAGCCGAAACCGACCTGGACCTCGGGCACTACGAAAGATTTATCGATGAGGATCTTAATAAATTTTCAAACCTTACGACCGGCAAGGTTTATTGGAACGTCCTTAATAAGGAGCGCCGCGGCGAGTATTTAGGCGAGACGGTACAGGTTATCCCCCACATCACCAACGAGATTAAGGAGTTTATTTACAGCGTCGGCAGAAAGAGCAACGCCGACGTGGTTATTACCGAAATAGGCGGCACCACGGGCGATATCGAAAGCCAGCCGTTTTTGGAGGCGATACGTCAGGTAGGTCTTGAGGTAGGCAGGGAAAACTCCCTTTATATCCACGTCACCTTAGTGCCCTTTCTGCGCGGCTCGGACGAGCACAAGACCAAGCCTACGCAGCATTCCGTAAAAGAACTCCAGGGAATGGGAATCAACCCGAATATTATAGTTCTTCGCTGTGACGAGCCGTTGGAGGACAATATTTTTAAGAAAATTTCGTTGTTCTGCAACGTTAAGCCCGACTGCGTTATTGAAAATATGACAATTCCGGTGCTTTACGAGGCACCGATAATGCTCGAAAAGAACCATTTTTCGGACATTGTATGCCGTGAGCTTGGCATTAACGCCTGTCTCTTATACACATCTGACGCTGCCGACGATATGCAGTGTGTA
>CAMCIX010000256.1 GCA_945875045.1 uncultured Clostridia bacterium
ATACGAAAGCTATTACAATTTCTTTAATATCGGTGCGAATGGAAACAATCCCACGGTAAACGGGCTAGAACGCGCCAAGCTTGAGGGTTGGGACACTCGTTCAAAAGCAATTATCGAGGGTGCTAAATTTTGGCGCGAAAAATACATAGACAGAGGGCAGAATACATATTTTTATATGAATTACAATATAAAAGATATTGCTAATATTTGGCATCAATACGCAACCGCGGTACTCGATTCAGCCTCTAAGGGAAAAAATCTTGCGAAAGCCTATAAGGATTTGAAAACAGCCGAGCTTGATTTTTTGATACCCGTATATAAGGATATGCCTTCGGCTGTGTCACCGCTGCCCGATAAAAACGATAACCTTAATAATTATTATTTCAACTCAATATCGGTATCGGGACTTACGCCGTCATTTAACAGATTTACATATAACTATGCTTTACAAATATCGGGCGATACAACCGTTAGCGTTTCGGTTCCGAACGGAGCCGCCTATGTCGGCGCGGCAAGCTATCGGCTCAACGCGGGGGATAACACCGTAAGGCTTACGGTTAAGGCTCAGACAGGCTATACCCGCGATTATGTAATAGAAGTTAAGGCGGATAAGGCGTGTACGCTTTATATTGATTCGGGCGGAAATCCGATAAAGCCCGAGGTTATGTGCGGAGATACCAACGGCGACGGGAAAATTAACGGCAGAGATTTAGCCAATGTTCAAATGCACATCTTAAATATCAAAGCACTCACGGGCGACGGATTTACCGGCGGCGATACCAATAAAGACGGAAATATTAACGGCAGAGATTTGGCAAATGTTCAAATGCATATTTTGGGGATAAAATTGCTTACTTAAGCTTTTATAATGAAACGGAGATAACGGTATGAATAAAATTTTTAAAAACTTACTTTCCTTAACGGCGGCAGTACTTATCATTTTTTCTTGTTTTGCATTTACGGCGTCGGCCGACGCGAGAACAACGATTGCCTTCAGCAACAATAATCCCAAGCTAAACGAGGCGGTAACCGTTACGGTTACTGTAAGCGGCGCAGAGGCTATGTACAGTACCGAATTTGACGTTAGCTATAACCCTGATGTTCTGCGCTTTGAAAGCGGAGACAGCGCTGCGGGCGGCGCGGGTGTAGTAAAGGTTGCGGGGGCAGTCTCGGGTGCGACAAAGCAGTCCTATACCCTTAGCTTTACTGCGATTGCCGCAGGTTCGTCAACCGTTGCGGTATCGGGCAAAACATACTATAATGAAAATGACGATAATCTCGGTGCGTCGGCGACTATGAACGTATCGAACCCGGATCCGGCTAAGTCGGACAATGCCGATTTAAAATCCCTTTCCTTAAGCAAGGGTACGCTTTCTCCTAAATTCTCTGCGGCAAAAACCACATATACCGCAAGCGTTGCAAACGACGTTGCCGACGTAAAGGTTTATGCAACCGCGGCGGACGGCGAAGCAAAGGTTGAGGTTTCGGGCAAATCGGCTCTTGAGGTGGGGGAAAATGTTCGTACCGTTACCGTAACTGCGGCTTCGGGTGCGCAGAAAACCTATAAAATTACGATAACCCGCGCCGCTGAGGGAGAGACCTCAGAACCCGAGCAGACCTCCGAGCCCGAGGTTAATCCCTATGAAGCTACCGTTGACGGCGTGGCGTATACCGTTGCTACGGATATTTCGGGAATAGCTCTGCCAAAGGGCTTCTCTGCTTCGGTTGCGGAATATAACGGCGCAGAGGTTGCCGTCGCTAAGGACGCGGATTCAAATTACACCGTTTACTATTTAAAGGCGGCGGACGGCGAAGCCTACGCGCCTTATCTCTTAAGCGCGGACGGCGCAAGCTTCGAAAAATTAAAATACGCCCAATTCGGCGATAAGACCTATATTTTAGCTGAAATTCCCGAGGGTAGCACCGCGCCCGACGGATATTACGATACCTTTATTAAAATCGGAGATTTTGACGTTAAGGCGTTTGCTTCAAGAAATGAGGAGCTTTCCGATCTGTATTATGTTTACTGCTTCTATGACGGCAGCTTCCGTATGTATCGCTATGACAGCAAGGAAAATGTACTTCAAAGAGCGCCTGAATTTAAGCTGGTAACAGAGAGCGAGAATAAATTACCCCAAAATGCGGGGTTTGCTTCGCGCTTTAAATCCCTTTCCTCCAATGCTAAAATAACCGTAATCGGGCTTTTGCTGGCGGCATTAGTCGCGGTTGTGCTTATAGTCCTTTTGGTTGTAAGGCTTGCAAAGGGAAGACAGTCGGTTGACAACTATGATTTTAACGAGGATATGCTCTTCCGCGCAGATTTTGACAACGTTACGGTTGCCGACGGCGGCAAGAACGAAGCAAAGCAGGAAGAAAACAAACCCAGGGAAAGCGAAGAATAACTGTTTTATTTTGGATTTTTATTAACAAAATTCCATATAAAACAAAGCCGCCGAAGCTTTTTGGCAGAATAGATTGCCCAGGGGATTTGGCGGTTGAGTGACAGTTAGATGTTAGACAAACAGACGATCAATGGTCATTTCTACAAAATTAAATTGACCTAACGTAGGGGACGATGCCCACATCGTCCCGTTTTTTACGGTCATAGTGTTGTCGGAATAATAGATATGGGGCTGTAAAAAAACAAATCGAGGCTTGTAGGGATAACAAATTCAATTAACGAACGTAGGGCGGGGGCTTGTGTCCCGCCGTGTTGCGACTAACCTGCGGAACGGATAAATCCGTTCCCTACATTATAAGGTTTAACGTAGGGAAGGCATTTATGCCTTCCGCATCTAATATCTAATATCTGTCTCTTATACACATCTCCGAGCCCACGAGACCTCTCTACATC
>CAMCIX010000257.1 GCA_945875045.1 uncultured Clostridia bacterium
GATGTAGAGAGGTCTCGTGGGCTCGGAGATGTGTATAAGAGACAGGGCTTGAACAGGAGCATATAATTGAGGAATCGGGCAAGGGCTCTGTGGTTATCGGCATTAATGAAAAGGATTTGGCAGATATATTTATGATAAGAAAGAGCCTTGAATGTCAGGCGGCGGCGCTTTCGGCGCAGAACCGAACCGAGGAGCAGTTAAAGGAGCTTAAAGAGGCTCTTGAATTTCAGGAGTTTTATCTTGAAAAGCACGACGCCGAGCAGATAAAGCTTATGGACAGCCGCTTTCACGAAACGCTTTACAAATTAACCGGCAGTACCGCGTTTTACGATACGTTGGTACCACTTCATAAGAAAATACAAAAATACCGCCGCGCCTCTATCGAAAACAGGAGCAGAGCCGCCGCGTCGGTTGCAGAGCACCGTAAAATTTTTAACGCGATTGAAGCGCAGGACGCGCCGCTTGCGGCGAAATGCGCCTTAGAACACGTTGAAAACGCATATAAGCATATTATAAGAAAGGATTAATTAAAATGGGCTTAACTATTGCACAAAAAATCATTAAAGCGCATATGCTTAGCGGCGATATGACCGTAGGCAGCGAGGTTGCGCTTAAAATCGACCAGACCTTAACTCAGGACGCTACGGGAACCATGGCGTATCTTGAGTTTGAGACAATGGGGCTTGACCGCGTTAAAACCGAGAGGAGCGTGGCTTATATCGACCACAACACACTCCAGTCGGGCTTTGAAAACGCCGACGACCACAGATATATTCAGTCGGTTGCCAAAAAGCACGGTATTTACTTCTCCCGCCCCGGTAACGGCATCTGCCATCAGGTGCATTTGGAGCGTTTCGGCAAGCCCGGTAAGACCCTTATAGGCTCGGACAGCCATACCCCCACAGGCGGCGGTATCGGTATGCTGGCAATGGGTGCGGGCGGTCTTGACGTTGCGGTTGCAATGGGCGGCGGCGCGTATTATATCACTATGCCCAAAATGTTTAAGGTAAATCTTACGGGCAAATTAAATCCTTTTGTCACCGCAAAGGATATAAGCCTTGAAATATTGCGTATTCTCTCTGTTAAGGGCGGCGTGGGCGCCATTATCGAATGGGGCGGCGAGGGTATTAAGTACTTATCTGTTCCCGAGCGCGCCACCATTACCAATATGGGAACGGAGCTCGGCGCTACCACCTCGATTTTCCCCTCCGACGAGGTTACAAAGAAATTCTTGGAGGCAGAGGGCAGAGCCGAGGACTACACCGAGCTTTCAAGCGACCCCGACGCGGTTTACGACAGGGTTATCGAAATTAACCTTGACGAGCTAAAGCCGATGATCGCCTGCCCCCACAGCCCCGACAATGTTGTTACGGTTGAGTCCTTAAAGGGCACAAAGGTTGATCAGGTCTGCATAGGCTCCTGCACCAACTCCTCACTTTTCGATATGTTAAAGGTCGCGGCTATGCTAAAGGGCAAGACCATTTCGCCCTCTGTAAGCCTTTCAATTTCCCCCGGCTCTAAGCAGGTGCTGTCAATGCTTGCTGACTGCGGCGCGCTTAGCGACATTTTGGCAAGCGGCGCTCGCGTACTTGAATGTGCATGCGGACCCTGTATCGGAATGGGCTTTTCGCCTAATTCAGCGGGTGTGTCGCTTCGTACATTTAACCGCAACTTTATAGGAAGAAGCGGAACCGCCGACGCGCAGGTTTACCTTGTTTCTCCCGAAACCGCGGTTGCGGCGGCGTTAACGGGCGAAATCACTGACCCGAGACTGTTAGGCGACGAGATAGAGGTTAAAATGCCCGAATCCTTCAAGATTGACGACAGTGCGGTTATCGCACCCGCGTCTCCCGACGAGGCTAAGGACATTGAGGTGCTTCGCGGACCTAACATTAAGCCCTTCCCGAAGTCCGCGCCGCAGGAGGATTCCTTAACTGCCGAATTAGTGCTTAAGGTGGGCGACAATATCACCACCGACCATATTATGCCGGCGGGCGCTAAGATTCTTCCTTACCGTTCGAATATCCCGCATCTTTCACAGTTCTGCTTTGGAGTATGCGACGAGACCTTCCCCGAAAGGGCAAAGGCTTTGGGTAAGAGCATTATCGTCGGCGGCAGTAACTACGGTCAAGGCTCTTCACGCGAGCACGCGGCGCTTGTGCCTATGTATCTGGGCGTTCGCGCGGTAATCACAAAGAGCTTTGCGAGAATCCATGTTGCAAACCTTATAAACGCGGGTATTATGCCCCTTACCTTTAAAAATCCCGACGATTACGATAAGCTGAATCAGGGCGATAAGCTTACCCTTACAAATGTTTTTGACGGTATGGATAAGGGCGAAATCACTTTGAAGGATGAAACAACGGGCGAGAGCTTTGCGCTTTCCTGTTCCTTTACCGAAAGACAAAAGGCAATACTTAAAGCGGGCGGACTGCTTGAATATACAAAGAACGGAGAAAACTAATATGGATAAGTACATTAATGAAGCGGTTGAACAATTCAGAAGCATTTTAACCGAGCAAATCGCGCGGGAGCGCAAAATGGAGCAGGACAAAAGGGTTACCGATTATTCAAAGCTTGACAAAATAATAATCGGTATCTGCGGCGGCGACGGTATCGGACCTATCATCTCCGCCGAGTCCGAAAGACTTTTGCAGTTTATTTTAAAGGACGAAATTGCGGCGGGTAAAATTGAGCTTCGCACTATAGAGGGACTAACTATTGAAAACCGTATCGCCCACAATAAGGCTATACCAGACGACGTTTTAGCAGAAATCAAGGCGTGCAACGTTATTTTAAAGGCACCTACAACAACCCTTAAGGGCGGCACGCTTGAGAGCGCTAACGTT
>CAMCIX010000258.1 GCA_945875045.1 uncultured Clostridia bacterium
ACACACTGCATATCGTCGGCAGCGTCAGATGTGTATAAGAGACAGGAATATAATCAACGGTGGTAGCAAAAATGCAGGTGTTGTTACGCTTAAGAAATTATGTGACGGTTTAGAAATATCCCTTTATGACTTTTTTGACACCGAAATATTCAAAACCCTTGAACAGGAAATTAAATAGTATTCTATTAACGAAAAAAGGGGCTGTAAAAAAGCGGGGTTTATAGGGCTAAAAGGATAGCTGTTATAGCCTCCCTTGCCTAAAGGGTGCGGGTGTCCGGTGGACACCGCCCAGAAGCAACAGCACCGACCGAGGCGGCAGCAGAGACGGGGGACCGCCTAACGGCGGTGGAGGGATATAATTTGGTTTCTACAGACCTAAATATCCCCCAGTCACGGCAAGCCGTGACAGCCCCCTTTAGGCAAGGGGGCCTCATTATGCGCTAATCAATTCGTCTCTACAAACCCCAATTTATCTCTTAAAAAGAAAACAAGCTCTGCAAAAGCCTTATTTTCGTGCTTTTGTAGGGCTTGTTTATTTTATTTTTGCTTAATTAATCCGCCTTTGAAGTTGCTGTGTTTTTTACAGCCCCTTGTTTTATCTTTTCTTATAAATTACAAGTTCTGGATTTTCGCCGTTTTCCTCATAAGTACAGACGAGCAAAAATTCCATATTTGCGGCAATTCCGAAACAACGGTCTCCTCCGAATTCGCACTCAAGCTGATTGCCGAGATATGTTGCATTATCATCAAGGAATTTCACAGTTTGACCGTTTGGTAGACGGTATTCAAGGTTGATGTATCCGCCCACGAGCGCATTTAGCTTTTCAACCTTTGGCATTCCTTCAATATGTAACTCATTAAATTCATTGATAAGTTGTTGCTTGAATTCTTCGAACTTTTCTGCACCGCCGAGATATTTATACTTTTTCCAGTAACCGAGTTTTGGAAGCAAATCCTTCATATACGCACGAGCCTGCTCAGAAGAAAAGTGCTCATTTGCCATATTCTTCACGCAGACTTCTATTAAATCGTCCATATTATGATACATATATTCGCCGTCTGCATAGCACCATTTGCAGTATTCCTCATTAAAAAAGCCGTCTTTTTCACGACTGATATTAGAGTCTTCAAGCGGCATACCGCAACATTGACAAATTAGTTTTTGCGGAGAGCCAAGAAGCGTGTTGATAGATACATCAAATAGTTTTGATAACAGTTTTAATGTTTCGGTATTCGGCGTAGTTTCACCATTTTCCCAACGAGAAACAGCCTGACGGGTTACGAATACTTTTTCCGCAAGTTCGTCCTGAGACATGCCTTTTTTCGTTCTCAGTTCGAGAATAATATCTTTAGTTTCCATAAAATTATCACCTCGCATTTATTATACTGCAATCCATAATAATTAACAAGCAACTCGCTGTTGCTGTCAGAAAAAACATCATCTCTTTTTCTTTGGTGCCGGAAATTCATCATATCGACATATGCTTTGCTTAAACGAAAATTTTCTCTTCGAGAGTCAAGTATTCTTAAAACGGTTATTTGTTCTGTAAAACCTTTTCTCAAATACTGTTCTTCAAATTTTTTGGCATTTCTACAACGGATAACCTCATGTTCAAGTAAGTCATCGTGTGAAAAAATTAACTTGTCGTTATCAAGCAACAAATCAATAATAACTCGTTCCGCTGTTCCTTCACAAATACAGGCAATATATTTAGAAAGTTCCATTATTGTTCCTCCTTGTGAGTAGCAATAAGGCTGTCTTTCAGTTCAATATAAGCATCGTACATAGGAACAGTACCCTCTAAATATCCGCTCTGATATGCTTCACTCTTCTTAATATCATTACGCTTAAGAATATTTGAAAGATTTTCTGCAGAAATTCCGTTTCTGTTACGAACTATATAGATATTATCATTACGTTCAAACTCATCGAGCAATTCCGAATAATGTGTAGAGAATATTAACATTGCTCCTTTAGGATTAACCTTTTTGTCCATATAAAAACGAATCAAGGTTGAAACGATCTCTTGATTAAAATGATTCTCTAATTCGTCAATAATCAAATATCCGCCAACCTCAAATGTCTTTATAGCATTCAAAAAAATATTGATACCTTTAATTGTACCTGATGATAAATAACGATTAAGGTCTGAAAACTGATTTAAAACAATTTCGGGTTTATATTTAAACTTTAAATAAATATCCGTGTCTTTATTGTTTTTATTCACTTTCAAATATTCTACACTTGGATCAAAGAAAGCAATTAATTCGAGAGGACAATCTTCAGACAAACTTAGTTGATTAATATTAGTAAACTTAAGCATATCTGAAATTGCAATTTGTTCATCGTTTCTCTTATTAAACGCGACCATTATACTTACATCGTCTAACAAAAACTCGTTATACTGTCTTGAACTATTAATCTCAACACCATTAAAATCAAAAACATTTTTTTTGCTATTTATTCCTGTTATAGACTTTGATTTAAGCGTTTCGTTTGAAATTGTAAGCTTCTCTTTGGTTTTAGATATAGTTGTTTCAAGTAAGTTAATTGCAATGCCATCGGTAAAAGGAAATGTTTCTTTGTTACTTGCGGAAAAATAGGTTTTGAAAGTGACATATTGATTCTCTGCCAAATCATCAAGTATTTCCGAAGCTTCAATACTATTAATAGGTTCATTGTTCAACATTCTACAAACAAACGTAATTAACTTAAGAATTGTAGTTTTGCCCGAAGCGTTTATTCCTATAAAAGATAAAACGTTATTTTGATAAAATTCATTTGTGCTATTAACAAACACTTTACTCATTTTGTTGGCATTGTCTGCACTCACA
>CAMCIX010000259.1 GCA_945875045.1 uncultured Clostridia bacterium
ACGAGATGTAGAGAGGTCTCGTGGGCTCGGAGATGTGTATAAGAGACAGAACCCTTCCCGATACAGTGGAAGTCATTGACGGAGGTATTGTCACCACAAAGGAGCTTTCGGTCGAGGCGGGCAACAAGTTTCGTGCCGAAGACGTAGACCTCGTTATCGTGCAGTTGCTTACCTACGCAACCTCCTACAATATGCTCCCCGCCGTCCGAGATCTGGATGTGCCTGTGGTTCTGGTAAATCTGCAGAAAAAGAAAGCGCCCGACTATGCAAACACCGACACAGCAACCTGGTTAGGCGAGCTGTATGCCTGCGGCGCAGTCGGGGAGATGGTGGCTGATTTGGAGCGTGCCGGCAAGCGTCACGCCGTAATTACAGGTGTTGTAGAGGGCGGCGACGCTAATGCTCAGGCAGAAATTGAGGATTGGTGCCGTGCGGCACAGGTACGCCGCCGTTTTAGGGATACGAATCTTGCCCAAATCGGTCGTCCCTACCCCGGTATGATGGATCTCTACATAGACGAAACCAATCTGTACCACCGTATGTGGCTGTATACCAAGCAATTCGATTGGGAAAAGATGTGGGCAATTGCCGATGAGATTACCGATGAAGCCGCAATCCGCGCCAAGGCAGAGGATATTTTGAACACCTTTGACATTGAGGGCGGAGCTACCGTGGAAACCGTTTGGGATATGGCGAGGTACGTGGTAGCCTTTGAGCAGTGGGTGAAGGATGAGCAGATTGCTTTCGTTGCCTCTCACTATGACGGCTTTGCACAGGGCGTGGCAGGTAAGCTTGACTCCATGCTGATTCCTGCATTCTCGATGCTCATCAAACAGGGCACCGCCTGCGCCGTGGAGGGAGACATCAAGGTTGCTATGGCTATGAGTATCCTGAAAACTATTTCCGGAACCGGTCAGCTGTCCGAAATGTACTCTATCGACTTCGATGAGGACATCTGCATCATCGGTCATTCCGGCTCCGGCGACGCGGACATCTCTCAGGCAAAAAAGCCTACCATGAAGATCGTGCCCGTATTCCACGGCAAAACCGGAGGCGGCTACCTGACCCAGTTCTATCCGCCGGTTGGGGATGTGACCTATCTTGGCATTACCCAAGATAAGGACGGTCACTTCAAGTTTGTGGTTGCAGAAGGCGTCAACGAGGAAGGCCCAATCTTCACCTTCGGCGATACCAATATGCGCACCCGCTTCACCTGCGGTGCCAGGGAATTCTGCAATCGTTGGAGCGAAGCAGGCCCTACCCATCATATGGCTGCCGCTGTGGGCAGACATATTAATACCATTCTTAAAGTCGCTAAGATTTTCAATGTACCTGTTGACATAATTACCAGATAATATAGTGAAAACACCATTGACATCTGATCCGCTTGCGGTTGGATTTCAATGGTGTTTTTTTTGTGGTTCTTTTGCAAAAATTGGGGTCTCATTTGGCTCCCTCTGACGAGGGAGCTGGCGAGCGCAGCGAGACTGAGGGAGAGAAAAAGTTGCGTTTTTTGTAGCTTTACACCTTCTCTCCCTTCGTCACGGCAAAGCCGTGCCACCTCCCTCGTCAGAGGGAGGCGAGAATTGTTGAAACCCCAACATTTGGAATAGAACCTATTTTGTTATAAGCCTCTTTTTATACGGTTTTGCGAGCTTAAATATTTTTATAAAAAAGTCCGTCTTTTGTACAGTACCACAAAAGCACGCCGTGCCGTAATACAGGTATTCGCGCGGCGAGATTCCATTCGGGGTACTGCTTTATTATTTGCAGTCTGTCGTCTGAAGCGAAGGCGATAAAGGAGATATAATGCTCCTTAAGCATAGAGTGCGGCGAGCTTATAAACCATTCGTCCTCGACCGCGTTTATCTCAAGAGTATGGGATTCGTCTGCCTTTCGGGGAATAACCTCGCCGATTTTTCTTGAACAGCAGGTTATTTCTGCACTCCCCGTGCAAATTGTGATGTTGCCGCATATCGGACAAACATAAAATTTCACCTTCTTCATATTTCCCGTCGCAAAGCTGTTAACATTAAGTCCTCCGCCCAGCAAGCCCTCGATATTCACCCCGAAAATTGCGCCGAGCTCGGGCAGCAGCGAAACATCCGGCAGTCCTTGACCTCTTTCCCATTTTGACACTGCCTTGTCGCTTACGTTCAGCATATCTGCAAGCTGTTTTTGCGTTAGCCCCTTTTCACTTCTAATCTTGAAAATAAGCTCGCCTGTTTTTTTATTATCCATAAATATCACCCGTATTAATAATAACCGGAATAAGCTAAAAAAGCAATGAACGCTGCGTTTAGAGATGAAAAGCACGGCAGATAAATAATTGAATAATTGAAACCGTGCTATTGACTAAAATTTGTATTGACTTTTTTAGCGGGTTGTGTTACGATAACTAAGCGGGTAAAATGCCTTGCATATTTTTTGTAAATCTTATGTTTCCGTAGCTCAGCCGGATAGAGCGACCGCCTCCTAAGAATATGTTATAACGACCGCCTTTGGAGCAAAAGTGATTGACAATGAGTTAATCTAAGCCTAAAATTGAATAGATTTCAAAGATGTTTCCGTAGCTCAGCTGGATAGAGCGACCGCCTCCTAAGCGGTAGGTCGGGTGTTCGAATCACCTCGGGAACGCCAAAAACTCCGCCGGAAAACCCAGTAAAATCAAGGGTTTCCGGCGTTTTTTTCATTTTTGCCGAGAAACCACAAAAACGAAAAAATCACAGATTTCCATTAGCAAATTTTCCGTCTGCTAATGGAATTTAGAACTAATGTCGTCCGCCTTTCAGATGGACGGCTTGCTAATAAAAATTAGCAAAAAAATCAC
>CAMCIX010000260.1 GCA_945875045.1 uncultured Clostridia bacterium
GAGATGTAGAGAGGTCTCGTGGGCTCGGAGATGTGTATAAGAGACAGGTGCCGAGGCGCAAAGCCCACATAAAAGCATTGGACGTTTTTTAAGGTAATCAATCACCTCTTCCCTCTCCTTTCGCAAAGCTAACCCCTATAATACTACATTTTTCGACATTTTTCAACTTTTCAAACGGTACAAAATTATTTTTTTCATATTTTGCTTGACAATTACCCAAAAAGTTAATATAATTACCTATGCTGATGTTTTCGATTGATATATTTATAACTCGAAATTTTAGGGCTGCTTGGTCGTTTCGTCCGCCGGAAATCCTTGATATAAAAGGGTTTTCAAAATCAAAAATCGAATATTTTTCAGTGTTCTCTCCTGCTTTTCTCTCCAAAATTTTTTCGAGTTAAAAGCAGATTGAAATATACACGGAGGGTTATCGAAGTGGTCATAACGGGGCTGACTCGAAATCAGTTGTCCGGCTCATACCGGACCAAGGGTTCGAATCCCTTACCCTCCGCCACCGAAAAGCCTGTAATCAAGCCGATTGCAGGCTTTTTTCTTATGTCTTTTTCTAAAAGCAAGTGGTCAGAGCATACCGCATTTTTTGCTCTCCTAAATTTGGACTTCGCCATCCTCCCATCGGCTCCCGAAATCACCGCTTTCGGGCAAAGCAAGCCCTGTTTCCATCGCCTGTGCCGAGGTGATTTTGGAGCTGTAATCAAGGTGCGCATAGATATTTGCCGTCGTGGTAAAATCGCTGTGCCCGAGCCACTCCTGAATGTGCTTTAGCGGTACGCCGTTTGCAAGAAGCAGGCTTGCACAACTGTGCCTTAAATCGTGAAAACGCATACGGCGCAGTCCGTGCCTTTCAAGAAACTTCGGAAAAGCCGATGTCAAATAATTCATCTTCATACGCTCGCCCATTTCATCCACAAACACAAAGCCGTCGAATTCGTAGTTATAGCAATTACCGCAGACTTTCTTGTTCAGCTCCTGCGCCTCTTTCACCTGCATAAAGTAATCACGGAAACTGCCGACCAAAGGCAAAGTTCTCAAACTGGATTTTGTTTTTGCGGACTGTTGTTCCACTTCCCGATAAGTACCGTCTGCTTTTGTAAAAGTCACCGTGCGCTTAATTGAAATCGTACCACGTTCAAAGTCGATAGCGTCCCATTTCAATCCCAGCACCTCGCCACGGCGAAAGCCGTAAAATGCGGCGACCAGTACAGGAAGCTCCAGCCTTGTCCCTCGGAGTGCTTCAAACATTTTCTGCATTTCCTCTGCCGAAAGAAATACAGGCTGAAAGTCGTTTTTCTTCGGTCGGTCAACCTTGTCCGCTACATTCTGCAATAACATATCGGTCTTGACCGCATATTTGAGTGCTGAATGAATAACGGCGTGATAATGAATGACGGTGTTTGGCTTAACCTTTTTGAGTTGTTCGGAATAAAACATTTGCAAATGCCTTGCTTCAAGCTCACGGAGTGTCAGCTTCTTTTTGCGGAAATATGGTTCAATAACGCTTTTGATAAGTCCTAAATAAGAAGAATAGGTTGCTATTGCCAGCCGCCCTTTGGCGATTTCCAGCCATTCGAGAAGATAATCGGCAAACAGCATATCGCTGCTTAAATCACCTACCTCCTCGGGAACTTCAAATTCCGCCCGCAGCCTTGCAAGCTCGGCTTCGGCTTTGCGCTTGTTGCCCTTTTCGGGAAGTCCCAAGGAAATCCATTTTGTTTTTCGTTTGCCTTCGGCGTTTTTGTAATTGAGTACGGCATAATAATTGCCGTGCTTTACGGATAAGTGTCCTGCTACCATTTTATTTAACCTCCTGAAATTGAATTTGCAGAACAGAACTCCAAACCGACAGCACCAGTATACCATCGGTTTGAGGTTCTCTCTACTGTGCGATTTGTTTTGCCGTATTCGTATCAATACGAATCAGCGTGCATCACGGTTTCGTTCTCTCTGCCGCTTTAACAGCTCCAAGCCCTTGATGATGTCCCGGCGCATTTGCTCATCGGTATAACCTGCCGGAAAATATTTTTTCAAATCCTCACGCTTGAACTTTATCTGCTCCTGCTGATTCGGCTTTTCCTCCGACATCACCGCATAAATCATCTGATCGTCCAGCACACCATCTTGCGACAGCTTTTTAAGCCGTATACTTTGTGCGTGGGACGGCGTGCAGTCGTTCAGTTCCATAGCGTCCAAAAGAACGCGCTGTTCCGATTGTTCTAAGTACGAGATTTCCACCGCAGGGTTGAAAGCAATTTTATTTTCGTCTACCATTGAAAGCAGTTCGGGGATTAAGTAAGTCAGGCGAATATAGCGTTGGATTTGCCTTCCGCTGTCTGATGATTCATCAGCCATTTTATCTCTTGACCACTTCTGGACAAGCTGTCCAGAAGCTACACCCTGATGTTTTATCGCTTCCAGCTTCATCTTATAGGCGAACGCTTTTTCGCTGGGTAAAATCGTTTCCCTTTGCAAATTTGCGTCCACCATTGCAATCACCGCTTCGTCGTCGGACATTTCACGGACGATAACCGGCATAGTTTCAATTCCGAGTACTTGACACGCCGCAAGACGCCTGTGTCCTGAGATTAGCTCATAGCCGCCGTCAGGCAGCGGTCTTGCAAGCGCCGGAGTGATTGCGCCCACCTTGCGAATGCTTTCAATCATTCGTTCCATTTCCTCATTGTTCTGCACCTTAAATGGATGATCCTTGAACGGGCGCAGTTTGAAAAGCGGAATGTTCTGCACACGCTCCAGCTTTGCATCGTCCCGCATTTCCTGCGTGGTGAATAAATCGTCCAGCTTAGGTA
>CAMCIX010000261.1 GCA_945875045.1 uncultured Clostridia bacterium
AGATGTAGAGAGGTCTCGTGGGCTCGGAGATGTGTATAAGAGACAGATGCTGTCTTTAAGCGCGGAATAACCCGAGGTATTAACCTCAAGCGCGATTTCCCTATTTATTATTGCTTTTAATATCGCGGTGATTTTGCCGTCAAAAACGCTTAAATCTACCTTAATTCCGTATTTCCCCGTAATATATCTGAGCGGACAGGTCATATGCGCCAAAACATCAAAATCCGTTGTGCCAATCATTTCAAGCATATCGTTAAAATAGCAATCCATATAAGAGTATATCTGCTTGTTTGTTAGCTTTGAAAAATCAATTCCCGAATAGGGCATTTCAAGGTCTTTATATTTTACACAGTGAACCGAACCGAGTATAACGTCATACGCAAGCAGGCTGTGTATTTTTTCGTATTCCCGGTTATACCAAAAGCCCTCGCCTATTTCAACGCCGGATAAAACAAGGCATTTTTCGCCGTATTTTTCATTGAGTGTTCGGACTGTATCTGCTGAATTTTTAATCGGAGTATATATATCATAGTCCTTGTATGAAAACACGTCGCAATGGTCGGTAACAGCGAATATATTAGTGCCTCTCTTTATCTGCATAAGGCACATATCCTCAATTTCACATACCGAGTCATGCGAATTGACCGAATGAGTGTGCATATCAGCTATCATATCTATTACTCCTGATATAATAATATACCGCTTACTGACTTGACTACGGGAAGTTGGTTTTGGCAGTTTAAATCAATCATTTGTACTTAAAGTTTCGTCTGTTTTGCGCGTTTCTTATGATTATAAATAAGCAGTATTGCCGCCGCTGCAAAGAGGGTCGCGCCTGTCACGGTGAAAACGGCTGTGCCCGAGCCGCCCGACTTCGGAAGCTCGTAGCCGCGTTCGTAAAAGCCGCTGTCGTTGCACTTTGATTCGTAGGTATAGCTTGCTATATCTGCCGCCGCAGGCATATTGATATTAAGGATATAGGTTCTGAGAAGCTCGGAACGATCCTCTTTATAAACAGCAATACCGTCCGAATCAAGCGTATCGTCTTCTCCTCGGTTAGCGGGTGAGGCTATAAGCGGAGAAATTTTTGTCTCGCCGCTTCCGTCTTCAAATTTCACGGCATAGGTTCCCTCGGGGAGATCCATAAATCTGTATCGACCCTGAATATAATCGGTATAATCGGCAGGAGCGCCTTTGGATATAACGCTTACCTGCTTACCCGTTTCAACGGTGACGGGAGTTGTGCTATTCGGATAGCAGTAAGTCTCGTAGTCCGCCTCATTCTCAGCATTACCGTCGACCTTTAGCTTTAAAAGCGATACCTTAACGCCCGAGATATAACGGTTAGAGCCGTCATTCTGCACGCCGTCGGAATTACGGTCAATCCAGGTAAGCCCCTCTATGCTGCGTCTTATAATCGGAGTGGTGGCTGCAGTTTGCTGTGTGGTGCTGTTTGCACCGCTTATAACGGCATTAACGTATTTATTTTCCTGAATCTCTTCGATTTTGATATTATCGAGCCAGATTTCCTGATCACCCTTCATATCAATCGGTAATATAAACACATTACCGTCCTTGGGGGCTACAAAATAGAGGGTACTGACATCAACACTGTAGAGTGTGCAATTTGCCCATTTTCCGGCTGTGGTTAAATATTGATAACCTCGTTGAGATTGTTCGGAAGTATAACTTTGTGGACTATTGAGGCTATTTGCATTTGTATTTGCATCATCAACTATTGCCAATACACCCAGAGCTTGACCATTATTAACAAAACGATAATCTAAGCTTACTTTATATTTTTTGCCTTCCTCAACCGTGAATCTTCCTGTACCGGCAAGATTTGAAACAGCAATAGCTTTTGGGTTTTTATCCCAGTTATTAGACACTTCGGTAAATTTAATGCTGTTTCCGTGAGCCTCGTCTAATCGTACAAGCGTAGCGCCGTTATTGTTCGCTTCACTCTTATAATAATTTTGCACAGCCTCACTTTCAAAGTCAACGTAGGTGAGATTCGGTTCCGAAGAACCGTTAAGCTTGATTGTCAAATCAATATTAACGCTTTTCTCTGCATCGAGCGTTCCGAGAACAGCAAAAGCAACCGGAGGTTTCCCGTTCATAGCCGTTACTGTTCCGTCTTCGTTTTTTGTAGCCGGAGTCCAACTCTTAATAACATTATCATCAACCGTGCCATTTCTATACTCTTCAGCGTAAGTATAATAGAGTTCGAGCTTGTTTATATCGCATTTGGTTGTATCAAACTTAAAGCTTTCTACGGTATAGGTACCGCTGAACTGACTTCCGTTTATACCGTCGGCGGGCATTACGTCAACAAGCTTAACCTGAGTTTCAGCCCCCGAGATATTATCATAATAAATCTTATAATTGATATTTCCGTTCGGTTCTACCGTTTCATTGGTTGTGTATTTACCGAAGGAATAGGCGTTACCGCGCACCGCGGTAATACTGCCCTCGGCATAGTTAAGGTTTGCGGCGGTCGGCTCGCGCAGGTCCTCGCCTGCCGCATAAATTCGCACGTTGTAGGGCAGTTGGGTTGTACCGACGTCTATATCATTGCTTGCGTTATAACGGTCACCTATTTCCACAGAGTAGTAAATAGGGTCAATTTTCTCACCTATTGTGCACCTAACCTTCCAGGTAAGGGTTGTTGTGCCGTCTGCGTTCTCCTTTTTAAACAAGGTTGCATTGCCGACGTTACTCGGAGTTTCGTTTTCGTTTGCACTTGGGCTAATTTGTGTTCCGTCTGTAACCGTTCGAAACCACTGAAAAAGGGTGATTTCAGCAATCGGCTGGGAAGAAA
>CAMCIX010000262.1 GCA_945875045.1 uncultured Clostridia bacterium
TTTGCCAAGCTTGTTTATTTTATTTTTGCTTAATTAATCCGCCTTTGAAGTTGCTATGTTTTTTACAGCCCCTTTGTCTATTAATACATATTATTCTGTCGTTATTCACTTCTGAGCGCCTTTACGGGGTCGCGCTTTGCGGCGATTTTAGAGGGGAAGAGACCCGCGATAAAGGTCAGTAGCATACTGATAACCACAAGGATAATTCCGCCCGCGGCGGGGAGTATCGCAAGACCCGAAATATCGGTAATTGCGGCTATAATCGCGTTAATCGGGATAAGAAGCAGTAGGGTAATAGCAATACCTATCGCGCCCGCGACAAAGCCGACAATAAGCGTTTCGGCGTTAAACACCCTCGAAACGTCCCGCTTTGAAGCGCCCATAGCGCGGAGTATACCTATCTCCTTTGTGCGTTCAAGCACCGAAATATAGGTGATAATTCCTATCATAATCGAGGAAACAATAAGCGAAATGCTTACAAAGGCAATTAAAATATAGCTTATCGCATTGATTATTGTGGTGACCGAGGAAAGCATAAGTCCTATATAATCGGTGTAGGTTATCTTGTCCTTGTCCTCCGCCTTGTTGTTGTAGTCGGTGATAAGGTCGGAAAGGGCGTCCTTTGCCTCAAAGTCCTTCGGATAAATGTTTATCGCGGAGGGCTCGTCTAAATCCGAAACGCCCATAAGGCTTAAATTTCCGTCATAGGTGGCGTTATTGCTTTCGGTCTCTATAGCCGACTTAAACCGCTCGACAATCTGCTCCTCGCTCATTCCCGAGCCTTTCATCTGCCCGATATAGGCGTTGTATTCAGCCTGCTTTTCCTCGGGCAATGTTGCGATATACGCAAGCAACCCTTCATAGGTCATATTTTCGGTATTGCTCTCAAAGGGACGTCCCGTGAAGACGTTTGTATCGGGATTTTCGGTCTGCTGTTTTACGATTTCGCTGTCGTTGACCGTATTAATAAGGTGTTCCATAAGACCGCTTGTGTAGCCTACAAAGCCGCTTGTGGAGTCCGAAACCGAGTCGTCCGACGGGCGTATGATTCCTACCACGCTTATATCCTCTGCCTTTTCAAGCTGTGACTGAACATATAGCTCGTCGCCTGTCTTGTCCGTCCAGGTTCGGTCGGCGTTTTTCTCGAAATAATCGGTGTTGCAAAGGAGCTTGAATTTGAGGTTTAAAATATCGTCATAGGTGTAGGATACCTCTTCGGTCGGCTCGATTTTCTCGCCCGCCTGCGCCTTTTTCATCATTTCCTCAAGCTCGGCTGAATCCTTTAGCCCCAATGAATAAAGGGTGTAATCGCTTATGCGGTTATTTTTGTCCACCACAAGCACGATTTCGTCATAGCTTTCAGGCATATGTCCCGCCACAAGGTCATATTGTTTTTTGAGAAGCTCCGTATTGTCAAACAGTCTGTTCCAGACCTCGGTGTTGGTAAAGGAGGACATAGGGGTTATCTGTGCCGTGTTCTGCGCGGAGGAATCCCCGCCGAAAAGGGTGGAAAATACCGTGTTTGGGTTTACCCGCTTTCCGTCCTCGGTGTAAATGTTCATAACGGTTGAGTACTCATACGCAATCTCGCTGGAATTTTCCTTAAATTCGGGGGTTTCCTCGATGTGCTTTCTTAAAAGCGACAGATTGTTTTCGGAGAGACCGTTTACCATTGTTGACATCATATCGGTCATTATGTTGTTGCTGTAAATTTTGTCGGGCTCGTACTCTTCGTTTGTTTTATCCTCAGACTCGCTCATAAGGTCGGTGACAAGGTTGCTTACGTCCATACCCGTCTGCTCAATGGTTATAGGATAGCTTGAAAGGGTTTCCTCCTCGACGCTTGCAATGTAGGCGTTGACGCCGCTTGAAAGGGAAAGGATAAGGGCTATTCCTATAATTCCTATAGAGCCTGCAAAGGCGGTTAAAAAGGTTCGTGCCTTTTTGGTCATAAGGTTGTTAAGGCTAAGCGAAAGCGCCGTAAAAAAGGACATAGAGGGACGCTTTTTATTGCCCTCGTTCTCATATTTTTCGTTTTCGGAGGAGTAGGGGCTGCTGTCGTCGATAATATTGCCGTCAAGCAGACGGACGATTCGTGTAGAGTAATGCTCGGCAAGCTCGGGGTTGTGGGTAACCATTATTACAAGTCTGTCCTCGGCGATTTCCTTTAAAAGATCCATAATCTGAACCGAGGTCTCGCTGTCAAGCGCGCCCGTCGGCTCGTCGGCAAGCAGAATTTCCGGGTTGTTTACAAGGGCGCGGGCAATAGCTACGCGCTGCATCTGACCGCCCGACATCTCGTTAGGCTTTTTGTTAAGCTGGTCGCCCAAGCCTACCCTTTCAAGCGCCTCCTTTGCACGTCTGCGGCGCTCCGCCTTCGATACGCCCGAAAGGGTAAGTGCCAATTCAACGTTGGATAAAACGCTTTGATGTGGAATTAAATTGTAGCTTTGAAAAATAAATCCTACCGAATGGTTGCGGTAGTTGTCCCAATCCCTGTCCTTAAAGCTTTTGGTGGATTTTCCGCCTATAATCAGGTCGCCGTCGGTGTAGTTATCAAGTCCGCCGATGATGTTTAACAGCGTAGTCTTTCCGCATCCCGACTGACCGAGAATAGACACAAACTCGTTTTTCCTAAACTCAATGCTCACGCCCTTAAGCGCGTGCACCACGGTGTCGCCCGTGACATAATCCTTTTTAATATTTGTAAGCTTTAGCATATATCATCACTCCGTTCGACTGTAAAAATTATACTGTTAAATTATAAATAAAATATGAATGTATAAAAAATATCTG
>CAMCIX010000263.1 GCA_945875045.1 uncultured Clostridia bacterium
GTTTTCTTCCCAGCCGATTGCTGAAATCACCCTTTTTCAGTGGTTTCGGACGGTTCTATGTCTTTTTGCTTGTCTTAATCAGAATTAGCGATAATCGCGGCGGTATGAAGACATAGAACCGTCCCCTGTCCTACGGGGTAATTTACCTTTGTGTTTCGGGACGATGTGGGCATCGTCCCCTACGTTGGGTAATCGGGTTTGCGTTCCCCTTGCCTCCCTCTGACGAGGGTGCGTGTTGCCGGTGGCAACCGTTGGGCGAAGTCCAACAGCACCGACCGAAACGGCAGTTGAGAGGGGGACCGCGTTAGCGGTGGAGGGAGAGATAAATTTTAAGATTGATAAAACCTTTAGTTTTTCTCTCCCTCAGTCTCGCTATGCTCGACAGCCGCTGACGGCGGCGGTCCCCTCTGTCACTTCGTGACATCTCCCCACACTGTGGGGAGTCACCCTCGTCAGAGGGAGCCTATTTTATTGTCCTAAATAATGAACAATTACACAGAAATGAAAATGAAGAAAATTAATTATTCATTATTCATTATTCATTAATCATAAAAAATCCGCCCCGAACAGGTCGAGGCGGGTATATTGGGTTGGTTTTATTCAACCTAATTCGACAGCGTTTTAGCTTTTATGACATTATTCGACCGTAACCGATTTTGCGAGGTTGCGGGGTTTATCAATGTCACAGCCCTTATAAAGCGCAACGTAATAGGAGTAAATCTGGAACGGCACTACCTCCAGCGCGGCGATAAGCAACGGGTCGGTTTTAGGAATGTAGATAACCTCCTCCGCCTCCCCTGCGATTTCGGTATGTCCCTCGGTGGCGCAGGCGATAACCTTCGCTCCGCGCGCCTTGACCTCCTTAACATTGCTTAAAAGCTTATCAAACAGCTCCTCAAAAGAGGCGAGGGCGATAACCGTTCTCCCCTCCTCTATAAGAGAAATTGTGCCGTGCTTTAATTCGCCCGCGGCGTAAGCCTCGGAATGAATATAGGATATTTCCTTTAATTTAAGGGAGGCTTCAAGCGCTACGGCGTAGTCAATATTTCTTCCGATAAAGAACAGAGATTTCGGGTCGCCGCATTTTTTCGCCATTTCCTTGATTTTAGGCTCTTCAAGAATTACCTTTTCGATAAGCTCGGGCAGTCTGCACAGCTCGTCAAACAGCCTTTCAATCCGCTTAGAATCGGCGGATTTAAGCAGTCTTGCCGCCCATACGGCTATCATATAAAGCACCGAAAGCTGGGTTGTGTAGCCCTTTGTAGTCGCAACCGCGATTTCGGGTCCCGCCCAGGTGTAAATAACGTCGTCCGAGGCGTTTGCAATCGAACTGCCCACAACGTTTACTATAGACAGGGTGTGGGAGCCGAGCCTTTTTGCCTCCTTAAGCGCCGCCAAAGTATCGGCGGTCTCGCCCGACTGACTTATAATAATTGTTAGGGTCTTATCATTTGTAATCGGGTTGCGGTAACGATATTCGCTGGCTAAATCAACGTTGGTCGGGATTCGCAGCAGCTCCTCAAAAACGTACTTCCCAACCATACCCGCGTGATATGCCGAGCCGCAGGCGATAATATCAATACGCTCAATCGTTTTAAGCTTTGCTTCGTCAAGCTTAAGCCCCTCGAAAACGATTTCTCTGCCCTTTATTCGGCTGTCCACCGTCTGCTTGACGGCATTCGGCTGTTCCATTATTTCCTTCATCATAAAATGGTCGTAGCCGCCCTTTTCTGCGGCGGAAATATCCCAGTCGATAACCGACGGCTCGCGGTTTATTTCGTTTTTATCCGAATCGTAAAGCTTAACGCCGTCGGGGGTTAAAACGGCTATCTCACCGTCCTCAATATACATAATATCCTTAGTGTGGGAGACTATCGCGGTGACGTCGGAGGCGATATAATTAGCATTGTCCGAAAGTCCGATAATAAGCGGGCTGAACTTCCTCACCGCAATAAGGGTATTAGGGCAATCGGTGCATAAAATGCCCAGCGCATAAGAGCCCTCAAGCCGCGCTATTGTCTTGGCAACCGCCGCGAAAAAGTCGCCCTCATAGTACTTACTTAAAAGCTGGGGAACAACCTCGGTGTCGGTCTCGCTTACAAACTCCACGCCGTCGGCTTTCAATTCCTCGCGGAGCTGAATATAATTTTCGATAATTCCGTTATGAACAACGGCAAATTTCTTATCCGAGCTTGTATGGGGGTGGGCGTTTTCAAAGGAGGGCACGCCGTGGGTCGCCCACCGGGTGTGACCTATGCCGATAGTCCCGCTCACATTTTTGCCGTTATCGGTCTTATCCATAAGGTTTTTAATGCGCTCGGTGGTTTTTTCGATTTTAAGACCGCCGTCAAGCACCGCTATTCCCGCCGAGTCGTAGCCCCTGTATTCAAGCCTTTCAAGCCCGTCGAGCAGAAAGCCCACCGCCTGTGTTTTTCCTGTAAATCCAACTATTCCGCACATAAAAAATACACCTTTCCGCGGTATGACGGAGGGTGCAGTATATAAAAGCGTATAAAAATCACACGCCGAAAAAGGCGGAGTGAATAATCCGTCTTGACCTACCGTACATACCTTGTAAAATATTTTTTGACATAGCGAAGCGGCTTTGTTCCGAAATTACTTTCGGGTTTTAACCGCCCGTTTACGACATGCCTGCCGTGGGACATCCGCCGAATCTTTCGATGCTCCCCATCCTCGTCAACCGCTATGCCATACGTACGGTCCCGGCGCTTGATTTTTCATTTTGCGATATGCTTCTTCTTGAAAATTATTTTATGGCATAAACATATCTACT
>CAMCIX010000264.1 GCA_945875045.1 uncultured Clostridia bacterium
GTGTATAAGAGACAGGGGCGATACCGTGGTTTGAATCGGTAGAAAAGCCCGCCTGCCAGCCGAGAAGGGAAATGACGGGATAGCCTAACTTTTCTATAGCCATTGCGAGAAGCGCTATCGACATCTGCTCGCCCGCGGAAAGGAGCATATCAAGCTCGCGCTTTGAAGCGCCGTCGGGATTTATCTCCTTTGCTTTCTCGATTAAATCGTCGGTGGTGTCGCCCTGAGCCGAAACGACTACTACAACATCGTTGCCTTTTTTGTAATCGTCGGCAATGATATTTGCAACGTGAAATACCCTTTCGGCGTTGGCTACCGACGAACCGCCGAATTTTTTAATTATTAGTGACATTGAATTAACCCCCTGAAAAAATCAGAAAAATGTATGCAAAACCTTGAGTGAGGAAAGATTATTAAATTTAGAAAGCTTTTCTTTAATAAGGCTTTCCTTTTCCTCGTCGGTGATAAAGGCTATCTCGCCGCGGAATTTGTTTTTAACGCAGGAAACGGCGGGGAAGAGAGCCTCGAACTGTGCTTCAAGCTTATCAAAATTGTCGGACGCTACACGGACATAAAGCCTTGAAGCTTCGTCATATTCATTATCAACATAATCGGGCGCACCGTCCTCCCAATTAAGGTATTTGCGGGCACTTAAATGCTTAACGCAGTCGATAACGTCGGCTACAACCGCGCTCGCGGTCGCCTCCTTGCCCGCGCCCTTGCCGTAGAACATAACCTCGCCTGTCTGGTCGCCGTTAACCATTACCGCGTTGAAAACGCCGTTAACCCCCGAAAGAATACAGTCGCGGCTAACAAGTGTGGGACGTACCGAGGCGGCGATTTTGCCGTTCGGGAGCTTTTTCGCTCTTCCGATAAGCTTGATAACAGAGCCGAAATTATCCGCCGATTCAACGTCGTCAAGGGTAATATCGGTAATACCCTCGGTCTTAACCTGATCGGGATAAACGTGTCTTCCGAAGCCCAACGCCGCTAAAATGCAGACCTTGCGGCAGGCGTCGTGACCCTCAATGTCGGCGGCGGGATTTTTCTCGGCATAGCCCTTTTCCTGTGCTAAGGCAAGCGCCGCGTCAAAATCCATATTATCTACTATCATTTTATTTAAAATGAAGTTTGTTGTGCCGTTTAATATTCCCGCGATTTCGGTAATCTCATTGGCGGCAAGACATTGAGCAATAGGGCGGAGAACGGGTATTCCGCCGCCGACGGAGGCTTCAAACAGGAAATTTACATTGTTTTCGTTTGCGAGCCGAATTAGCTCCGCTCCCTTAGCCGCGACAAGCTCTTTGTTAGAGGTAGCCACGCTCTTTCCCTTTAAAAGACAGCTCTTTACAAAGTCGTAAGCGGGATTTATACCGCCCATAACCTCGACTACCACCTTGACGCTGTCGTCGTTTAAAATGGTGTTAAAATCCTTAATAAATCTATCGCTGTAGGATAAATCGGGAAAATCCCGCAGGTCTAAAATGTATTTAACATTAACCTGCGTTTGCGCCTTTGCGGCGATACGGTCGGCGTGGTTGATAAGTATTTCGGCGACCCCCGAGCCTACAACCCCGTGACCCATTATTGCGACATTAATCATTGTTTACCTCCGTCAACTGTTTTTATTGATATTACACCGTCTACGGTAAGCAACCGCTTTTTAAGCTCCTCGGGCGAAATATCGCCTATACTCAAGGTTAGAGAAACGTTTGCGGTGCCGTTTTCGGGCAGACCCTGCGTTACGGTTATTATATTCGCGCCGCTGTCATAGAGGGCGGCGGTGAGGGCTGAAAACACGCCCGCCCTGTCCGACAGCAGGGCGTTAATGCTTAAGGTGTTGCCTGACACACCTGAATATTTAAAGACAAAATCCTTATACTTATAAAAGGCGCTTCTCGAAATTCCCGCTGCCTTTGCCGCCGCGGCGGCGCTTGTCGCCTTTCCTGAGGCAAGCAGCTCCTTTGCCAGAATAACCCCCTCAAACACGGGGGGAAGAACCGCGGAATTTACAAGTAGGTATCTGTTTTCACTCATAACTGTCCTCCGCTCGCGAACTGTTGTACTCTATTATAGTACACTTTTTCTCTGAAATCAACAAAAATCAACCGATTTTTACATAAATGTGAATAATGTATAATTTTAAATAACGGAGTGGATAGCTTTGGAGCAAGAAAGACGAAGGAATTTTCTAATAAACACTCTTTATTTTTTGACAATCGCCGCCGGGGTATTCGTTTTTTGCAAATTTCTGGCTTACTGCCTGATGCCCTTTGTGATAGGAGCGGTTATCGCCCTGCTTGTGCAAAGACCCGCTTTGATAATCTCATCGAAGACCAAAATCAGGCGTTCTGTCGCGGCGGCGGTACTTGCGCTGACGCTTTTTGCCGGTACGGCGGTTCTTATTATGTTTTTGGGAATTAAGGGGATAAGCGCGGCGGCGGGACTTTTTAAAGAAATGAGCGGCTTAGCAAGGGAGCTTTCGGGAGTTTTTTTAAGCGTCAGAAGCTCTGTGGATTCCTTTTTCTCCCGTTTGCCAGAGGAACTAACCTCCTTTGCCGCGGAAATGTATGAAAGCGCGTTAAGCCGTCTTGCTTTATCGGTCACCTCTTTTATTTCCTCCGCGGCGGGAAAGGCGGCTAAAAACGCTCCCGGCTTTATTTTAAGCTGTGTTGTCTGCGCGGCGGCGGGGTGTTATATAGCGGCGGATTTTCCAAAGCTTGTAAAATTTATCCGCGGTATATGCTCAAATAAAATATATGAAAATACGTTAAGGATTAAAG
>CAMCIX010000265.1 GCA_945875045.1 uncultured Clostridia bacterium
GATGTAGAGAGGTCTCGTGGGCTCGGAGATGTGTATAAGAGACAGGCCTTTGACAAGGCGGCGGCTTTGGCGCGGGAAACAGGCTTTACCCGCGCCGCCGTAATAAAAAACGGCAAAACAGAATATATAAAGCTTTAGGGTATGTAAAAGAACACAGCAACTTCAAAGGCGGATTAATTAAGCAAAAATAAAATAACAAGCTTGGCAAAAGCACGAAAAAAGGCTTTTGTAGAGCTTGGTTGCCTTTTAAGAGACAAATCGGGGTTTGTAGAGATTATTAAAAAATAGCCTCCCTTGCCTAAAGGGAGGGGGACCGCCGAACGGCGGTGGAGGGATATATTTAGGTTTCTTCAAACCTAAATATCCCCCAGTCACGGCAAGCCGTGCCAGCCCCCTTTAGGCAAGGGGGCCTTATTATCCGCAAATCAAACAACCCTATACCCCCCTGATTTGTTCTTTTACAGCCCCTAATTTTTTTGTTGTAAAAAGTGAAATATTATGATATTATTGTAGTGTGATATAATCGGAATTTTGTGCTTAGGGGGGCAGTGCTTTGAATAAATACAAAACGCTTTTGTCAAACACCCTCCTTATAAGCATAGGCACCTTCGGCTCTAAAATACTGGTTTTCTTTATGGTGCGGTTTTACACCGGCTATTTAACCCCCTCGGATTACGGCACGGCAGACCTCATTACCCAAACGGCTAATCTGCTTTTCCCGATAATCTCGCTCGGTATTACCGACGGTGTTTTCCGCTTCGCGCTTGATAACGAGAGGGGACGGCGGAGCGTTTTTACGGTCGGCTTTATTACGATAACTGCAGGCTCGGTCTTCTTTTTGGCGGCTGTTCCTTTGCTTAATACGGTCAAGGAATTTAAGGGTTATATCTGGCTTATAGTTATTTACACTATGGCGTCCTGCTACCATTCGCTTTGCTCGCAGTTTATAAGGGCAAGGGGAAATACCGCCCTTTTTTCGGTTCAGGGTATTATTAATACCGCCCTTGTAATCGGGCTTAACGTTCTTTTTCTCGCGGTAATGCGAATCGGGGTTACGGGCTATGTGCTGTCGGTTGTATTGGCGGACTTCATTTGCACCGTTTTTCTCGTTGTAAAGGAGCGGCTCTGGAATCAGCTTACGCTTCACCCGCGGAAAACCGCCTTTAAAAGAATGTTAAGGTACAGTATTCCGCTTATTCCCGCAACGATATTTTGGTGGATAACCAGCGTTTCCGACCGCTATATGGTAAACGCGATGATAGGAAGCACCGAAAACGGAATCTACGCGGTTTCCTATAAAATTCCGACTATTCTTACCCTCGTTTCAACAATATTTATGCAGGCGTGGCAGTTTTCCGCGGTCACCGAATCCCACGGGGACAAAGAGGAGCATATCAGATTTTTCAGCAATGTCTGGCGCTCCTTTCAGGCGGTTATGTTCTTGGCGGGCGCGGTTATAATAGCCTTCGCAAAGCCCGCTATAAAGCTTCTTTCAACCGAGCAGTACTATTCCGCGTGGCAGTATGTGCCGCTTTTGTCGGCGTCTATGATTTTCACCGCCTTTGTCTCCTTTACGGGTACGGTTTATGTGGTCACAAAGCAGAGCGGCATATCCTTTGCTACCGCTATGGCGGGAGCAGCTGTCAACATTGCCCTTAATTTATTGCTTATTCCCTCGCCCCTCGGCGTTCAGGGCGCGGCGATAGCCACCTTTTTAAGCTATTTTGCGGTATTTTTAATCCGCGCGGTCAATTCGAGAAAATATATTCCCTTTAAGCTTTACGGCGGTCACGTTGCTTTAAATACCGCGATAATTTTAATTCAAATCGTCTTTTCGGTGCTCGAACTGCCGTTTTGGATTCCCGTTCAGGCGGTTTCCCTGATTGCGCTTATGGCGGTAAATTATAAATTTATTTTAGTCTGCCTTAATAAGCTGCTTTCAATGGTGAAAAAATAATAAAAATATTCGGAGGAAGAAAATTGAGCTTTTTCAGTACCTATTTCGGAAAAATCGTAATGACCTTTTTAATTTCAATGGTTCCCGTTATCGAGCTTCGCGGCGCGATACCTATAGGCGTTGGCGCAGGGCTTAACCTTTGGCTTGCAATAGCGGTTTCCATTGTCGGCAATCTTGTCCCTGTTCCGTTTATTATAATCTTTATCAAAAAGATTTTCGCCTGGATGAGAAGTAAGAGCGATAAGCTTAACGGCCTTGTAACGCGGCTTGAAAAAAGGGCGGAGGCTAAATCCGAGACGGTGCAGAAGTACGCCTTTTGGGGTCTTTTTATACTGGTCGCCATACCCTTGCCGGGTACGGGGGCGTGGACGGGTGCGCTGGTCGCGGCAATGCTTGAAATGCCGCTTAAAAAGGCGTTCCCCGCAATACTGCTGGGCGTTTTGGGCGCGGGCGTAATAGTTTCCTTTGTGACCTACGGCGCGGGCGCATTGCTCTTTGGATAATTGACTGTGAAATTTAGAAAACGGACTGCCTGAAAATAGCTTTTCGGACAGTCCGCTGTTTTTCATCTCATCATACCTCCGGGTTTTCCGCCCGTACCGCCCTTCATACCGCCCGACGAGCCGTAAACGGCGGAAACCGAGCTTATTTCAACCGAAAAGCTTTTCCCCCTCTATGGAAAATATAGCAAATCAATTTCAAATGATTATTAACCACCTATAAACAACTTTAACGGAAATTTAACACCCGCATTTTTCGATCCTACTCGACCTGTCTCTTATACACATCTCCGAGCCCACGAGACCTCTCTACATCTC
>CAMCIX010000266.1 GCA_945875045.1 uncultured Clostridia bacterium
GTCTTAACATAGAATACACCGAAAAGGGGTCGGGTATTCCCGTTCTGCTCCTACACGGCTGGGGCTCCTCCTTTGAGGTTTACGGCGGTATTATTGCCGCCCTTTGCGACCGCTGTAGGCTTGTGGCGGTAAACTTCCCCGGCTGCGGCGGCTCGGATACAATGAAGGAACCGTGGAATCTTGATAATTACTGCGATTTTGTGCTTAAATTTATGAATGCGGTAGGGCTCGATAATCCGATAATGATAGGTCACTCCCACGGCGGGAGGGTGATACTTAAAATGGCGGCGACAGGTACGGTAAAACCTTCTAAAATAGTTTTGCTCGATTCGGCGGGTCTGATACCCAAGAAAAGCGCCAAGCAGAAAATAAGGGCTAAAAGCTTTAAGGCAATAAAACGAGTGCTTACCCTGCCTGTGATTAAAAATTATTCCGAACCGTTACTTGACAAGGCGCGAAAGCACTACGGCTCGGCGGACTATAACGCCGCTCCCGAGGTTTTACGCAAAACAATGGTCTCCCTTGTTAACACCGATTTAAGGGATATTATAAGTAATATTTCCTGCCCGACCCTGCTTATATGGGGCGAAAAGGACACGGCGACACCTCTTTCCGATGCCGAAATTATAAAAAGCCTTATTCCCGATTCGGGGCTGTGCGTAATAAAGGGGGCGGGACATTATTCGTTTTGCGAACAGCCGTATCAGGCGGCGGCGATTTTAAAAAGCTTTATTAATTAGGAAGTGAACGAATTGAATATTATTTTACTTATTTCACTTATTGTTTCCGCAGTTTCGGGGCTTTTCGCACTTGTAAGGCAGTACCAGATGCTCCAGCAAAACTCCTACTTCCCCTCCCGCTATCTGCCTTGGGTAAAGGAAAGCTATTCCATTCCGCTTTGCATAGAGTGTATTGCCTTTTGCCTTACCTCGCTTTTGATGAGCAGACGGCTTTTTACCCCACAGCTTATTCTTTTAATTGCCATTCTTGCCTTTCGCATTTTTATAGCTTTAAGAACTCAAAAAAAATCAATTAAAAAGCTTGTATTTACAGGCAGAATAAAGCGGCTTTTCGCGGCGGCGGCAATACTTTTTGCGTTATTAATATGTATGTATACCGTTTTCCCCGACGGAACCGCGGGCGGAATTTTCGCTATGCTTTCCCTTATTTTTTCCTTTATTTCTCCCCTTACCGCCCTTGTTTGCCGTATGCTTACCGCGCCGATTGAAAGGTCGGTTTCGCGGTGGTATATCAACGACGCAAAGCGCATTTTAAGGGAGCATTCCGGTCTTACCGTAATCGGGGTTACGGGCAGCTACGGCAAAACCACAACAAAGTTTATTTTAAGCCGAATTTTAAGCGAAAAATACAATGTTGTCGCCACTCCTCAAAGCTTTAACACACCTATGGGAGTAGTCCGCACTATCCGAGAGAAAATCGAGCCGCAGACCCAAATTTTCATCTGTGAGATGGGGGCTAAAAACATAGGCGATATTAAGGAAATCTGTGATATAGTCCACCCGAAATACGGCATTATAACCTCGGTGGGCGAACAGCATCTTGAAACCTTTAAAACGGTTGACAATGTATTTAAAACTAAGTTTGAATTAGCCGACGAGGTACTTAAAAACGGTGGCGAGGTCTTTGTAAACGGCGACAGCGCGGAGCTTATTAAGCGAATCGACCCCTCCCTCTACACCCTTTACGGCACGGGAGACTTTGATGTGATTGCACGGGATATTTCCTACGGCAGAAACGGCTCGGAGTTTACCGCAGTTGCGGACGATATAAAAATCCCGCTTTCTTCACGGCTTTTAGGACTTCACAGCGTTATTAATATCACGGGCGCGGCGGCGCTTGCTTTGCGCTTAGGCGTTTCGCCCGAAAATATTCGCTTTGCGGTTTCCTCCCTAAAGCCCACCGAGCACAGGCTGGAATTAAAGCCTTATATAAACGGCTCCACCCTTATTGACGACGCCTACAACGCAAACCCCGAGGGCTGTATCGAGGCGGTGCGAGTACTAAGCTCCTTTGATAATATGAAAAAGGTTATTGTAACCCCGGGGCTTATCGAGCTTGGTGCAAAGGAATATGACTGTAATTTCGCCTTAGGGGTTGAAGCCGCGAAAAAGTGTGATATAATTATACTTGTAGGTCTTAACCGCTCTAAGCCCCTTAAGGAGGGCGCGGAGTCGGTCGGCTTTAATCCCGACAACCTCTATGTGGTTAAAAGCTTTAAGGAGGCTATGGGCATTTACGGCAAAATTGCCGATAAGAATACGGTTGTTCTGCTTGAAAACGACCTGCCCGACAATTATCTAAACTAAAATCAAAAAAGGTGATTTTTATGAAAACAAATATTGCGGTGCTTTTCGGCTGTCGCTCGGTCGAGCACGAGGTTTCAATTATTTCCGCCGTTCAGGCAATGCGGGCTATTAAGCGCGAAAAATATGACGTAACCCCCATTTACGTCACAAAAAGCGGCGAAATGTATACGGGTAACGCCCTTTTTGAAATCGAGAATTACAGAAATCTGCCCGAGCTATTAAAGCAAAGCGACCCTGTTGTGCTTGCCCGAAAAAAGGGCTGGGTTTATATGGTTTATGAAAACAGCGGGCTATTTAATAAGAAAAAGGACGTTAAAATAGACCTTGCCTTTCCTGTAGTTCACGGCACAAACTGCGAGGACGGCACGGTTGCGGGCTATCTTGAATACTTAGGTCTTCCCCTGTCTCTTATACACATCTCCGAGCCCACGAGACCTCTCTACATCTC
>CAMCIX010000267.1 GCA_945875045.1 uncultured Clostridia bacterium
GCTTAGAAAACAGGTTATAAAAAAATATTTCGGCAGAATGAACGATAAACAGTTTGAGGCGGTCACGACCGTAAAAGGCCCCCTGCTTGTTTTGGCGGGAGCGGGAAGCGGAAAAACCACCGTGCTAGTCAACCGCATTGCCAATATTGTAAAATTCGGGGACGGCTTTAACAGTACATATGTCCCCGAGCTTAACGACGAGATGATAAGGTGCGGGGAGGACTTTTTAAACGGGGTTACCGATTATGTTCCCGACGGAGTTTTCAGCGTTTCGCCCGCGAAGCCGTGGCAGATTCTCGCAATCACCTTTACAAACAAGGCGGCGGGGGAGCTAAAGGAGCGTATCGCCTTAAAGCTTACCGACGGTGCGGAGGATATTTGGGCGGGCACATTTCACTCGGTCTGCGGGAAAATTCTGCGCAGATACGCCGACCTTATAGGCTATACCTCCCACTTTACGGTTTACGATACCGACGACCAGCGCCGTCTTATGAAGGACATTATGAAAACTAATAATGTCGATGAAAAGCTTTTGCCGCATAAATCGGTGCTTTCGGCGATTTCCTCGGCTAAGGACAAGCTTATTTCTCCCGCTGAGTATAAGAATCAGGCGGGTTCGGACTTTAGAAAACAGACGGTTGCCGAGCTTTACAGAATCTATCAAAAGCGGCTTAAGGAGTCCGACGCGATGGATTTTGACGATATGATTGTAAACACGGTGGATTTGCTCCAAAACAACGCGGACGTGCTTGAATATTATACAAATAAATTTAAGTATGTTATGGTGGACGAATATCAGGACACCAACCACGCCCAGTACGTGCTGGTAAGCCTTTTAGCCTCGGGAAATAACAACATCTGCGTTGTCGGCGACGACGACCAAAGTATTTACCGTTTCAGGGGCGCGACGATTGAGAATATCCTGAATTTTGAGGACGAGTACAGAAACGCTAAGGTTATACGTCTTGAGCAGAATTACCGCTCCACCTCTAATATTTTGGACGCCGCCAACGCGGTTATTAAAAATAATAAGGGCAGAAAGGGCAAAAACCTTTGGACGGAACAAAAGGGCGGGGAAAAATTAACCGTCTACACCGCCGACGACGAGAGGGGAGAGGCGCGGTATGTTGCCGACTGTATTCTCGAAAACGTCAAGGAGGGCGCTAGGTTTGCCGACCACGCGATACTTTACAGAATGAACGCCCAATCAAACGCCCTTGAAAACGCCTTTATGAGAAGCGGTATTTCCTACAAGGTTGTAGGCGGCTTCAAATTTTACGAGCGCAAGGAAATTAAGGACGTAATCGCCTATCTACAGCTTATCAACAACAATAACGACGATTTGCGACTGCGACGTATTATCAACGAGCCAAAACGCGGGATCGGCGATACTACGGTTAATAATGCCGCCCAGATAGCGGCGGAGCTGGGTGTTCCGCTTTATGAGGTCTTTAAAAACTCCGACGAATACGCCGCAGTAGCCCGCGCCGCTTCAAAGCTAAAGGCTTTTTGCAGTGTTATTGACGAGCTTACCGAGGCGGCTGAGGAGCTTTCCATATCCGAGCTGTTTGAGCAGACTATAGAAAAAACGGGCTACCGTACCGCTTTGGAGCTTGCAGGCGAGGAGGGGCAGGAAAGGCTCGAAAACGTAGAGGAGCTTGCTACCAATATAGCGCAATACGAGCAGGAGACCGAGGAACCCTCGCTTTCGGATTTTCTTGAGCAAATCGCCCTTTTCACCGACCTTGATAACTATGACGCAAGTGACGACAGGGTTGTGCTTATGACGGTACATTCCGCAAAGGGACTGGAATTTGACAATGTTTTCCTTGTGGGAATGGAGGAGGGAGTTTTTCCGGGAAATCAGTCTATATACTCGGGTCCCGAGGAAATAGAGGAGGAGCGGCGGCTTGCTTACGTCGCGATAACCCGCGCTAAAAAGAAGCTCACCCTTACAAACGCCTACACCCGTATGATTTTCGGAACGACAAACCGTAATATGCCCTCCCGCTTTTTAAAGGAGATTCCCGAGGAGCTTTGCAGCTTTGACGGAATAAGGAGCTCGCTTTCGGGCGGCTATTCGTCGGGCTATTCACAGCGCGGATATTCGGGCGGGGATTACGGCAATTATGCAGGAAATGAACGAGCCTATTCCGCCCCTAAACCGACGGCGAAGCCTATGAAAAGCTCATTTGCCACCGCGCCTAAGACAAGCACTAACTACTCGGCGGGTCAGCGGGTGCGCCATAAAACCTTCGGCGACGGGCTTGTGATTAAGGTTACGCCTATGGGCGGCGACACTATGCTCGAAATCGCGTTTGACACCGTGGGTACAAAAAATCTTATGGCGGGCTATGCTAAGTTAACGGTTATTTAATATTTTCGGGATTGAATTATCAAAATTAAATGTTATACTTAATTTTATAAGAAGGAATGGGAGTTGTTTCTATGACCGCAGGAAGCCACGTTGTAAAGCTGACGGCTAAAACCGCGCTTAAAAATAATTGGCTTAAATGTATTTTTGCCTGTCTTTCGCCGATTTTCTGCTTTTTTGTGCTGGTTAACTCGGCAAGCTATGTTTCGTATATCTCGAACGACGCGGCGGGATATGCCGTATTGGCGGTTATGCTGATATTCATTTTAATGCCTTTACTTCTCGGTACCGTAAGGTTTTTTTGGCGAATGATTTTCGGCGCGGAGGATAGGCAGGCGGCACTCTTTTACTATTTTTCGGATAGACAAAAATATAAGCGGGCTGTTCATATG
>CAMCIX010000268.1 GCA_945875045.1 uncultured Clostridia bacterium
GTTCTGCGCGCCTTTGAGCGAGAGATAGGTCATAATGTGATCCGCCCCTCAATTGCGGGTCTTATGGGGGCATACGGCGCGGCGCTTTACTCAAAAAAGTGCGAAAAATCAAGCATTATAGACAGCGAAAGCCTTAAAAGCTTCGCCCATACCTCAAAATCCGCGGTTTGTCAGGGCTGTACCAACCATTGCAGACTGACAGTTAATTCCTTCGGTGACGGGAAGAAATTTATTTCGGGCAACCAGTGTGAAAAGGGACTCGGAAAAGCCGTCGCAGAGGAGCCGCTCCCCAATCTTTACGGATTTAAGCGGGATTATCTTACCTCCCTTAAATCGGAGGAGGGAAGTCGCGGAACGGTAGGTCTGCCGCTCGCCCTCGGTATGTACGAGCTTTTGCCGCTGTGGCACGGCTTTTTCACAAAATTAGGCTTTAAGGTCAAGGTTTCGCCGATGTCGACCCGCCGAACCTACGAAAAAGGGCAGTTCTCCATTCCGTCGGACACCGCCTGCTATCCCGCTAAAATAATGCACGGTCATATCGAGGCGCTTATCGAGGAGGGCGTTGACGCGATTTTCTATCCCTGTCTTACCTATAATATGGACGAAAAAATGACCGACAATCATTACAACTGCCCAGTTGTAGCCTATTATTCCGAGCTGTTAAAGGGCAATGTTGAGGAGCTTTCTAAGGTTAAATTTTTATACCCGTACCTTAATATCAACAATAAAAGGGAGCTTACCAAGGAGCTGTATAGCTACCTTTCAAAATTCTTTGACGGAATTACCAAGGCAGAGGTTAAGGCGGCGGTGGTTTACGGTCTCGCCGAATATGACAGGTATATGCAGTCGGTAAGGGACGAGGGCGAAAGGGCGCTCGACTTTGCGAGGAAAAATAACAAGCGCATTATGATTTTGGCGGGCAGACCTTATCATATAGACGCGGAAATCGGTCACGGTATTGACAAGCTTGCAAATTCCTTGGGCTTTGTCGTAGTAAGCGAGGACAGCGTTTTCCGCCTTGCAGAGCCTTTCACGGTCAAGGTTTTAAACCAATGGACCTACCACGCAAGGCTCTACCGCGCGGCACGCTATGCCGCGGAGCATAAGGATACCGAGCTTGTACAGTTGGTCTCCTTCGGGTGCGGAGTAGACGCGATAACCACCGACGAGGTGCGCGCGATACTTGAAAGCGCGGGCAAGTATTATACACAAATTAAAATCGACGAGATAACCAATTTAGGAGCGGTCAAGATAAGACTGCGCTCCCTTATAGGCGCGCTTGACGAAAGGAGCGGGGAAGATGGAAGAGCGTAAATACATACCCTTTACCGAGGAAATGAAAAAGGACTATACAATCCTTGTTCCTAATATGCTGCCGCGTCACTTCAAGCTGATGCTTCAGGTTTTCAGAAGCTACGGCTATAGTGTGGAGCTGCTCGAAACCTCGGGTCACAGAATTATCGAAACGGGGCTTAAATATGTCCATAACGATACCTGCTATCCTGCGATTTTGGTTATAGGTCAGTTTATTGACGCGCTTAAATCGGGCAAGTACGACGTTAATAAAACCGCCCTTATCCTGTTTCAGACGGGAGGCGGGTGCAGAGCCTCCAACTATATTTTCCTACTGCGAAAAGCCCTTGAAAGGGCGGGCTACGGCTTTGTTCCCGTGATTTCCCTTAATCTCGGCGGACTTGAAAATCACCCCGGCTTTAAGCTAACCGTGCCTATTCTCCACCGCCTGTTTTACGCGATTATTTACGGCGATATGCTGATGACCCTTGTTAACCAATGTAAGCCTTATGAGGTAAATAAAGGGGAGACCGAGCGCCTTGCAGACGAGCTTACGGTTGAGCTTGCAAATAAAATGCAGTCGGAGGGCGTTTCCTTTAAAAAGGTTAAGGAAAACTGTAAAATGATGCTTAGACGATTCGCTCAAATACCGCGCAAAAAGGAAACCAAGGTAAAGGTCGGAGTTGTAGGGGAGATATACGTTAAGTACTCCCCCTTAGGCAACAACAATTTAGAGCAGTTTTTGATTGACGAGGGCGCGGAGGTTGTAGTCCCCGGTCTTCTCGACTTTTTTATGTACTGCATTATCTCTAATTTGACCGATATTTGGCTTTACGGACTTAATAAGCTGCGTAAGCCCGTGCTTAATTTCGTCTTTAATTATCTTGTTGGTCAGCAGAACGAGATTATCGCGCTTATGAAGGAGGACGGAAATTTCGCACCGCCCACCCCAATTAAGCATACAATGTCATTAATCGAGGATTTTATGGGGCTCGGCACCAAAATGGGCGAGGGCTGGCTTTTGCCCGCAGAAATGCTGGAGCTTAACGACGAGGGCGTGCATAATATCGTCTGCACCCAGCCCTTCGGCTGTCTGCCTAACCACATCTGCGGCAAGGGTATGATGAAGCCGCTAAAGGAAAAAAATCCCGATATGAATATTATTGCCGTGGACTACGATTCGGGCGCGTCAAAGGTTAATCAGGAAAACCGCATTAAGCTTATGCTTTCAAACGCCCGTGCTGATTTGGGGGAAAAGGAGCGCGAAAACGCCGTCTTCCCCGAAACTGAAAAAGAAAGGGCATTTGATCTTAGACATTAAAATGAGAAAAACTAAGTTTTACAGCGTAGGGTGTATGCACAGGGGACGGTTGAAACCACTGAAAAAGTCAAGCAAAATGTAGAAAATATGGTATAATAGAAGCATCAAAAGACAAGGTGTGAAAAGGATGCTT
>CAMCIX010000269.1 GCA_945875045.1 uncultured Clostridia bacterium
TTTCTCGCTAAGCGGGTCTTCGATTTTATTCTGAATCTCGCGGCGGAGGGGTCTTGCGCCGTATACGGGGTCAAAGCCCTTTTCGGCGAGGGCGTATTTAACGCTGTCGTCAAATTCCGCGGTGATATTAAGGTTTTTAAGCCTAATTGCAAGATTTGAAAGCATCTTTTCGGAAATCTCGGCAATCTGCTCCTTATTAAGCTTTGAGAAGACGATTATATCGTCCACGCGGTTTAAAAACTCGGGACGGAAGGTGGATTTAAGCTCGTTTAAAACAAGCTCCTTTACGTCCTTATTCTCGTCCTTGCCGCTCTCGCCGAAGCCGAAGGAAACCTTCTTTTCGGTGATAAGTCTTGCGCCGACATTCGAGGTCATAATTATAACCGTGTTCTTAAAGTCCACCCGACGACCCTGCGAATCGGTCAAAATACCGTCCTCCAATATTTGCAGGAGCATATTGAAAACGTCGGGGTGCGCCTTTTCAATCTCGTCGAAAAGTATTACCGAATAAGGGTTGCGCCTTACCTTTTCGGTAAGCTGTCCCCCCTCCTCAAAGCCGACGTATCCGGGCGGCGAGCCGACAAGCCTCGATACCGTATGCTTTTCCATATATTCGGACATATCAAGCCTTATCATCATATTTTCACTGCCGAATAACGCATCTGCCAGAGCCTTGCAAAGCTCGGTTTTACCGACTCCCGTAGGTCCTAAGAAGATAAAGGAGCCTATCGGGCGTTTCGGGTCCTTAAGCCCTACCCTGCCGCGGCGGATAGCCTTTGCGACGGCGGTAACCGCCTCGTCCTGACCGACAATTCGGTTGTGAAGCTCTTGTTCAAGCTTTAGAAGTCTCTCGCTTTCCTCCTCGGTAAGCTGAGAAACGGGAACCCCCGTCCAGGAGGAGACGATTTCGGCAATATCCTCCTCGCCTACCTCGCCGTTTATATGGCTGTTCTGCTTGTGCCAGTTTTCCTTTGCGGCTTTGTAGTCCTCTTTAAGCTTTTTCTCGCTGTCGCGAAGTGCGGCGGCGCGTTCATACTCCTGGGAATTTATCGCCTCGTCCTTTTCCGCCTCGGTGCTTGCTATTTTTTCTTCAAGCTCTTTAAGCTCGGGCGGAGCGGCGCAGGCGGTAAGACGTACCCTTGAAGCCGCCTCGTCTATTAAATCTATCGCCTTATCGGGCAAAAATCTGTCGCTGATATAGCGCGCTGAAAGCTTAACCGCCGCCTCTATAGCCTTGTCGCTTATCTTTACCTTGTGGTGCGCTTCGTACTTATCCTTAATTCCTTTCAGAATAAGCACCGCGTCCTCCTCGGAAGGCTCGGCAACATTTACCGGCTGGAAACGGCGTTCAAGCGCAGAATCCTTTTCGATATTCTTGCGGTACTCCGAAATGGTGGTAGCGCCTATAAGCTGGAACTCGCCGCGGGCAAGGGAGGGCTTTAAAATATTCGCCGCGTCGGTCGCGCCCTCGGCAGAGCCCGCGCCTATTATGGTGTGAACCTCGTCGATAAATAGGATAATATTGCCCGCCTTTGTAACCTCGTCTATAACCGACTTAATTCTTTCCTCAAAGTCGCCGCGGTACTTTGTTCCCGCCACCATTCCCGTAAGGTCAAGGGTTATAAGCCGCTTGTTTTCAAGGATTTCGGGCACGCTGCCGTCAGCGATTTTCTGCGCCAAGCCCTCTACAACGGCGGTCTTGCCTACGCCCGGCTCGCCTATTAAGCAGGGGTTATTCTTGGTTCTGCGGCAAAGTATCTGAATAACCCGCTCAATTTCATTCTCTCTGCCGATAACGGGGTCAATTTTGCCCTTTTTTGCCTCTGCGGTTAGGTCTCTGCCGTACTTCATAAGTGTCGGAGTTTTGCCGTCGGACTGCTTGCCCGAAACAGGCTGTGACGGCTCGCCCGCCTCACTCGGGTCTATGCCCGAGGCTTTAAGCGCCGCAGTTGTAAGTGCGGCGGTGTCAACGCCCAATTCATTAATAAATCTTATGGCGTAATTGTCGCCCTCACTTAAAATGCCTATTAAAATGTGCTCCGTGCCGACGTACTTTTTGCCCATATTAGCACAGCCCGCCATTGCGGTTTCTATAACCCGCTTAGCCCGCGGGGTGAAATAATCGGGCGACAGCCTTGTGGGTGTGCCGCAACCGATATTAGAGCGCATAAGTTCCTCGATATTTTCGGCGGTAATACCGTTTTTATTAAGCACCGCCGCCGCAACGCCGCTGCCTATCCTTAAAAGTCCCAAAAGCAGATGCTCGCTTCCGACATAGGTATGACCTAATTGCTCGGCTGAGCTTATCGCCTGATTTAGCGCCTCGTTCGCCTTTGAAGTAAATCCGTTAAAATTGTATTTCATAAAACAAAACCTCCCTTTAAGGGCTTTAAAAAATGTTACGCAAGAGCCTCTCGCATATTGTTTGCGCGGTAAATATCCCTTTCCTCAGGCTCTAACCGACCGTATTTTTTCATCAGCATATAGGGCTGACCCTCAATTAACAGCTTTATGGGCAATGCTTCTGTTTTAATTATGCCCATACTAAGCCCTAATTTAATCCGTGAAAGTAAATTCATCATTTCCTCGCTTGAAAGAACTCGGCAGTTCTGCAAAATTCCCAGCGCTCTCATACAGGTATCCTCAAGCTTTACGCGGTTAAGGCTTTCCCTGCCCCCGCGTTCCTTTTCGATAAGCTGTTCGGTAATTATTTTAAGGTTGTCAAGGGCGTTTTTCTCGC
>CAMCIX010000270.1 GCA_945875045.1 uncultured Clostridia bacterium
ATTAGTCCTGATTGTAGCAACAGGCTACATATTAAGCATAAAAAAATAACCGCCCCTCTTCCAAAAGTAGCGGTTATTTCCGTCTATTAGAAGGCTAACCGTTTATCGTGGCTCACCTTATTTCACTAATATTATATCAGCCTGTTTTCAATTTGTCAAGCACCCAAAAGGGTGTTTTTGTTATATAAATACGCAAAATAAAAGTATTTTTTTAATCTCTCTTTACTTTATTAAATTAAATTGCTATAATAGTTACAAATTGGAGGAATGTAAAATGAAATATCTTGTTTTATTATGTGACGGAATGGCGGATACACCTAATGCCGCTCTCGGCGGCAAAACACCTATGGAGTGTGCAAACAAGCCCCTTATGGATAGGCTGGCGGCGGTTTCGGAGACCGGTATATGCCGCACGGTAGCTAAGGGACTTAAGCCCGGCAGCGACGTCGCCAACCTTTCGGTAATGGGCTACGACCCTAAGGTCTGCTACACGGGACGTTCTCCCCTTGAAGCCGCCTCAATCGGGGTTGATTTAAAGCCCACCGACGTGGCGCTCCGCTGTAACATAGTAACCCTTTCGGACGAGGAAAATTACGAGGACAAAACAATGGTAGATTACTGCTCGGGCGATATTTCCACCGAGGAGGCTCACCAAATAATAGCAACGGTCGAAAAGGAATTAGGCAACGAAATTTACAAATTCTACGGCGGCGTAAGCTACCGCCATTGTTTGGTAGTCGATAACGGCACGACCGACCTCGGCACAATGACCCCTCCCCACGACATAAGCGGCAGGGTTATAGGCGAGTATTTAAGCAAATCGGAAAACGCCGCTCCCCTAATCGACCTTATGAAGAAAAGCTACGACATTTTAAAGAATCACCCCGTAAACCTTGCTCGCCGTGCAAAGGGTCTTCACGAGGCTAATTCAATCTGGCTTTGGGGCGAGGGCAGAAAGCCCGCGCTTGAAGATTTCAAGGCAAAGAACGGCGTTTCCGGCTGTGTGGTAAGCGCGGTTGACCTCTTAAAGGGCATCGGTATCTGCGCTAATATGGAGACACCGTCGGTCGAGGGCGCGACAGGCTATATCGACACGAATTTCGAGGGCAAGGCTCAGGCGGGAATCGACGCTTTTAAGAACGGCACAGACCTTGTATACCTGCATTTTGAAGCCCCCGACGAGTGCGGTCACCGAGGCGAGGCTCAAAACAAGGTAAAGGCTATAGAGTATATCGACAGCCGCGCGCTTAAATTAATGCTCGACTATCTTGAAAACTGCGGCGACGATTACCGCATACTTATTATGCCCGACCACCCGACCCCGCTTGACACTATGACCCATTCTGCCGAGCCTGTCCCCTATCTTATTTACGACAGTAGGGTTAAAAAGGACGGCGTTCCCTCCTTTACCGAAAAGAATGCCGCGTTAAGCGAAATTTTTGTAGACCACGGTCCCGATATTATGCAAAAGTTACTGCAAAAGAAATAATTTAATTTCGTTCAAACCGAAAACCGCAGTGTGAGACCCGTCCCTACAATCCTCAATTTCAGAAAATCGTTTTTTAGGAGATAGCTATGGGTTCACTATTCGGCGATGATTGCTCGGAACGTAATTTAAAAAGCGAATGTGCGGGCTTTATCCTGATTTCAAGCTATAGCGTAGACGGCAGTGAGCCCGAAATCGTGCTTTATAAAATAGAATTAAATTAAAACTAAAAAATCGGAGACGAACAGTCGTTTTAAGCTGTTCCGCTCCGATTAATATTTTTCCATTTGAATATAACGCTCACGGAATCTAATAATAACAAGTGCAATCAATCCGCACATAAAGCGGAATATGGGGAGAAATTAAGCTTGGGTGTTATTTGGTGCGCCGAAAACTGCAAATATCAGACCGACGGCTGCTGTCAGCTGAATAAGTGCGGTACGGTTAATTCGCTGTCGGGGGTATGCCCGTATTTTACCGAAAAATCACTTGATAAGGGCGACCGCCTCGGAGAGACGTCTTATACCGATAAGCTGGATTGATTCGGGGCAATTTGTTATTTGTTTTAGGCATGCCTTGGGCAGAATACATCTTTTAAAGCCCATTCGCGCCGCCTCTGTAACCCGTGACTGGGCGCGGGGAACCGACCTTAATTCGCCCGAAAGTCCGATTTCGCCGAAGGCTACCGTGTATTCGTCAATCGGTATATCGCGAAGTCCGGAAACCAGCGCCATAGCAACCGCAAGGTCGGCGGCGGGCTCGTCAAGACGTATACCTCCGACGATATTAAGATAGGTGTCAAGATTTGAAAAATAAAGACCCAGCCGCTTTTCCAGCACGGCAAGCATAAGATTAAGTCGGTTATAATCAAAACCCGCGGAGGTACGCCGCGCGTTGCCAAAGCCCGTCGCGGTGACAAGCCCCTGAACCTCGGCTAAAATAGGTCTTGTCCCCTCCATAATGCAGGTGATACAGCCGCCCGAAACGTCGCTCATTCTGCCCGAAAGCATCATAGCCGAGGGATTTTCCACCGCCGAAAGTCCCGTTTCAGTCATTTCAAAAACGCCGATTTCGTTTGTTGAGCCGAAGCGGTTTTTCATCGCCCTTAAAATTCTGCCCGACTGGTTGCGCTCGCCCTCAAAATACAGCACGGTATCGACAATATGCTCCATAACCTTAGGCCCCGCAATGTCGCCGCCCTTGTTTACGTGACCGACAATGAAAATCGGAATATCAAGGC
>CAMCIX010000271.1 GCA_945875045.1 uncultured Clostridia bacterium
TACACACTGCATATCGTCGGCAGCGTCAGATGTGTATAAGAGACAGCTCGTACATCTCGTCGTCAAACGGCTTCTTCATATTAAGAGCCTCGTAAATATCATAATTTACGATTTCGCCCTTCTTCCAGCCGATAACGCGGTTGCCTATGCCGTCCTTTAAAAGCTTAACTGCCGCATAGCCCATTTCGGTCGCCATAACGCGGTCGCGCACGGTCGGATTTCCTCCGCGCTGAACGTGACCCAAAATTGTGGCGCGGGCTTCGACTCCGGTTTCGGCCTCAATCTTCTTTGCGATTTCCTCAACTCCGCCTACGCCCTCGGCAACAACAACGATAAAGTGTTTTTTGCCCGTTTTCTTGGTTAAGAGAATTTTATCGATAACGTCCTCGATTTTAAACTCAACCTCGGGAACCAAAACAGCGGTTGCACCGACGGCAATACCTGCCTGAAGCGCCAAATATCCCGCGCGTCTTCCCATAACCTCTACTACCGAGCAACGGTCATGAGACTGGGCGGTATCGCGAATCTTGTCCACCATTTCCATAGCGGTGTTCATAGCGGTGTCAAAGCCTATCGTATATTCGGTTGAAGAAATATCGTTATCGATAGTACCCGGAACGCCCACGCAGGGAATACCGCGCAGAGAAAGGTCGCGCGCGCCGCGGTAGGAGCCGTCGCCGCCGATTACCACTATACCCTCGATACCGTGCTTTTTGCAGTTGTCGATAGCTTCTTTCATACCCTCCTCGGTTTTAAAGCGCGGGCTTCTCGCCGTGTAAAGCACGGTGCCTCCGCGATGAATTATATCCGATACCGAGCGGACGTCCAAATCGATAATGTCCCCCTCGATAAGTCCGTTATAGCCGCGGCGAATGCCCTTAACCTTCATTCCCATGGCTATTGCCGTTCTTACTACCGCGCGCACCGCGGCGTTCATTCCCGGCGCGTCGCCTCCGCTTGTAAGCACACCTATTGTATTCATAAGATCATCTCCGAAAATCATTGTTAATATGAGTATAAACCATAATTGTTAATTTTTCAACAATTATTTTTCCTAATTTATAAATTTAACATTTTCCGAGCCTAAAATTTCACCTAAAGCCGTAAAAAGCGGCTCTGACGGCGTGATTTTAAGCCTGTCGGGCGCTTCGAGCTTCTTTTTTTGCTCGGTACAGTATATAAAGACGGGGGTGTTGCCGTGAAAACGCTCCAATACTCCCTTAACCTTTATAAACTCCCCGCACTCGGTATTCCTCACCTTTAAATAAAGCCCGCTTTTATATTTGGATACCGGAATACCCTTTGCCGATTCGGGGATTTTTTCGACCCTGTCAACCACAATTTCGGTATCCCTGTCCTCCCGCTCGGAAATTCTGCCGCTTATAATAATTGGTTCCCCCGATGTAAGCAAAGGTCTAAACTCCGCAAGCGCGGCGGCAAAAACGGTTATCGGCACCGAGCCGTCGATTCCCTCAACAAACCCCGCGCCCATTAAATTGGTGTTTTTAAGCTGTCGCACCTTAAAGCCCGACACAAGCCCCGCAACCGAAACCCGCTGTCCGTCGCGGCATTTATGCGCCGCTATATCGGCTACCTTGTTAAGCTTAGCCGAGGAAAGATACCCCGCGTACCCGTCGAGCGGATGCCCCGAAAGATAGAGCCCCGTCGCCTCCTTTTCAAGGGAGAGAAGCATCTCCTTGGGCATTTCCTCCACCCTTTGCGGCTCGTATTTCACCGTATCTCCCATTTCTTCAAAGAGATTAAGCTGACCCTCGGCAGAAAAGCGCTTTTCGCTGTCCACCGCCGCAGTAACCCCGTCGATATTGTAAAGCATCTGTCGGCGGTTTTCGCCTAAGCCGTCCATAGCTCCGCTTTTAATAAGCCCCTCAAGCGCCTTGCGGTTAAACTCCCGCGAATAGTTGCGCAGGCAAAAATCGTACATAGAGGTGTAAAGCCCGTTTTGCTCCCGCTCCTTAATAAGCCTTTCGATTATGCCTATTCCGAGATTTTTTACCGCCATTAAGCCGAAGCGGATATTTTTACCGTCGGGCGTAAAGCCCGCAAGGCTGTAATTGACCGAGGGCGGGAGAATTTTTATTCCCTCGCGCTTTAAATCGGCGGTGTAAAGGGCGATTTTCGAGCCGCTGTCCATCATAGAGGTCATTAGCGCCGCGAAATATTCGGACGGATAGTGACGCTTTAAATACGCCGTCCTGTACGCCACAAATGAGTACGCCGCCGCGTGCGCCTTATTAAAGGCGTAGGAGCTGAAGCTCGACATATCATCAAATATTTTATTTGCGGTTTCCTCGCTTACGCCGTTTGCAAGCGCGCCGCAGCATAAAACATTCCCATTTTCGTCCCTTTCGCCGTGGATAAAAAATTCCCGCTCCCGCTCCATAACCGCGTGCTTTTTCTTAGCCATAGCACGCCTTACAATATCCGCTCTGCCAAGCGAGTAGCCCGCAAGGGTTCTGAAAACCTGCATTACCTGCTCCTGATAAACTATACAGCCATAGGTTACGTCAAGAATAGGCTTTAAAAGCGGGGTGTCGTATTTCACGTCCTCGGGGTGGTGGCGGTTGTGGATATATTTCGGTATCGAGTCCATAGGTCCCGGGCGATAAAGGGAGAGAATTGCCGTCAGGTCCTCTATACTCCTCGGGCCGCACTGCCTTAAAACATTCTTCATCCCGTCCGATTCAAACTGGAAAACCCCGTCGGT
>CAMCIX010000272.1 GCA_945875045.1 uncultured Clostridia bacterium
ATGTAGAGAGGTCTCGTGGGCTCGGAGATGTGTATAAGAGACAGGCACAGGGCTTATTATTCCCATATCCTCGGTAGCCGAATAGGGCGCGCCGATTTTCTCGAAATAATCGCTTCGCGCCTCCTCGAACCAGCGAATGTAGTTTGAATGGTGAACAAAGCCCATTTTATCGGTTTCGTAGTACTGAACCTTATGCTTATATCTTTCCGTATTCCTCACCTCATTTCAAAGTATCGGCTATCTTGTAGATGAGCTTCCTGGATTTTTCCCAACCGAGGCAGGGGTCGGTTATGGATTTTCCGTAGATATGCTCCCCTATCTTCTGGGCGCCGTCCTCTATGTAGCTTTCAATCATAAGACCCTTTACCATAGAGCGAATATCCTTATTATGGTTACAGCTGTATACCACGTCCTTGGCGATTCTGACCTGCTCAAGGCATTGCTTGCCTGAATTTGCGTGGTTGGTATCTACTATAACGGCGGGATTTACAAGACTTGTTTTTCCGTAAAGCTCGTAAAGCTTGACTAAATCCTCATAGTGGTAGTTTGAAACGCTCTTGCCCGCAAAGTCGGTATATCCGCGCAAAATCGCGTGGGCGTAAGGGTTACCGTCGCTTGAAACCTCCCAGCCGCGGTAAATAAAAGTATGCGCGTGCTGTGCGGCGGTTATTGAGTTCATCATAATGCTAAGGTCGCCGCTTGTCGGGTTCTTCATACCGACAGGAATGTCAAGTCCGCTGGCGGTAAGTCTGTGCTGTTGATTTTCAACCGAACGCGCGCCCACCGCCACATAGGAAAGCAGGTCGGAAAGGTAACGGTGGTTATCCGGGTAGAGCATTTCGTCGGCGCAGGAAAAGCCGTAATCTCTTAGCGCCGCCATATGCAGATCCCTTATCGCCACAATGCCCTTTAGCATATCGGGCGTTTCGTCGGGGTCGGGCTGGTGAAGCATACCCTTGTAGCCGTCGCCCGTGGTGCGGGGCTTATTGGTGTAAATGCGCGGGACTATAAGTATTTTATCCTTTACCTCGTCCTGAACAGTACGAAGTCTTGATATATAATCGAGCACAGGCTCGCGGCTGTCCGCCGAGCAGGGTCCGATTACAAGGATAAATTTATCCGATTCGCCCGTAAATATCCGTCTTAGCTCCTCGTCGCGCTCCGCCTTTATATTTGCCATTTCCTCTGTCAGCGGATAGTGGGTTTTAATTTGCTGCGGCACAGGTAGTTTTCTTTTAAAGGTCATATTCATAGCTTTTACCCCTTATTTTTGTTTATCAAAGCGCTTTCTGCGCTCGGTTGAAGTTCTCATCATCTCGCGCATACCCTCTCGGTCGCCCGATTTGATTTTATCGTAAAGCTCGTCAAAGGAGGCTTTAAAACGCTCCATTTCGGTAAGCAAGGCGTCCTTATTGTAGAGGAATAATTCGCTCCACATCTCGTCGTTTATCTTTGCGATTCGGGTTAAATCCCTAAACGAGTCCCCCGTGTAATACTCAAGGTCGGGCGTGTTGTTTGCACACATAAGCGAAACGGCGATACAGTGGGTTAGCTGAGACAAAAAGGCTATCATTTTATCGTGCATTTCGACCGACAGCTCGGAAATCTGCCTAAAGCCTAACTTTTCGCCCAAATCCCTACAAAGCTCGGTGGCCTCCATAGTATTTTTTTCGGTCGGAACTACTATGTAGTTGGCGTTTTTGAAAATCTCGTCGGTGCTGTTCTGCACACCGCAGACCTCTCTGCCCGCCATAGGGTGGGCGGCGATAAACTCAACGTCGTCCCGCAAAATTTCCTGTATTTTCCCGACTATACAGCCCTTAACCCCCGTTACGTCGGTGATTACCGCGCCGCTTTTTAAAAGGTGCTGATTTGCGGTTATCCATTCGATAAAAACGTGGGGATAGAGCGCAAATACAACCAAATCCGCGTTTCCCAATAGCTCGGGCTCAATTCGGGTTGTGCCGTAATCGATTATTCCTTTACTGAGGGCAAATTCAACCGAGGACCGACTTCTCGTTATCGCGCTGACCTTGTAGCCCTGCTTTTTAAGCGCCTCGGCGTAGCTTCCGCCCAAAAGTCCAAGACCTACAATTAAAATGTTCATATCCTTATTTAGCTTCATTAATTTTCAACCTCTAAATCTATTCCAAGCGAGGAAAACCGCTCAAAGAAATCGGGAAAGCTTTTGGAAACCGCCTCCGCGCCGTATATTCTGCCCCCCGTTACGGTGCATAAAACCGCAAGCGACATCACAATTCTGTGGTCATTGTGCCCGTTAAGGGGCAATTCGGGGCTTTTAAGGGTACAGCCGTGAACGGTTATATCGTTATCATTTATTTCGGTATGACAGCCGAATTTCAAAAGCTCCTGTGCCATAGCCGCTCCCCTGTCGCTTTCCTTAATTTTAAGTCGGCGGGTTCCCGTAAAATGCGCGCCGTTGTTTGCCGCCGCCGCAGCCATAAGCACAGGCCCTAAATCGGGGCAGTCGGAAATATCGATTTGAGGAGTGCCGCGTACAATTTTGCCTAACAGCTTTTTGTAAACCGCGTCCCCCTGACAGGAAGCCTTGCTAAGTCCCGAAACCGCAACATTGCCGCCTACCGCATTCAATGCCTCGAAAAACGCGGCGTTTGAATAGTCGCCCTCGACCGTAAGACATCTCGGCTTATAGGCTGTCTCTTATACACATCTGACGCTGCCGACGATATGCAGTGTGTA
>CAMCIX010000273.1 GCA_945875045.1 uncultured Clostridia bacterium
CATAATTATTATGCCCTGTCAATCATACTTTTATAAATTATAAAAACTCTTTTCAAGGTTATTATGAATTAATTGCACCTTTTAGGGTGTTTTACAGTCAATTAATTGCACCTTTTGCGTATCGCTGACAAAAAAGATACAACAAAAAACACAACATATAATACCAAATCACGATTTACTAAATCGTGATTTGAATAAAATTATGCTTTTGTTAAATCCTCCAAAAGAAACTCTTGTAGGTTAAAGTGTACCGTAATACTGGGGTTGCCACTCGCACCGCTTATTACAACCTTATCAATCAAATGGTTGCAAATATTCTTTTTATCTTCCATACTCATACCTTGCCAGGATTTTTGCAGGTCACGGAGCATTTCTCTTGAACGCTCAACTCTAAGCGTGATAGAGGATTTTTTATTTTCCTCCTCTAATGTTTGTTGGAGCCGCTCAATCTCTTTTTCACGGTCGGTAATTACCTCAAGCAGTTGTTCGGTGCCCTTTTCGGCATACACATTGTATAGCCGCTTAATTTCTTCTTGCTTACGGCGAATTTTCAGTTTCAGATTATCCAATATCTCATACTGCGAAACCGTCTTTTTCACCTTGTTATCGTTAAGATATGCCATACGGAAAAGCTCCTCTACAACGGCGTCCTCAACATCCTCGGCAAAATATTTTTGATTTTGACAGTCGGGGTCCTTTATAAGATATTTTTTGGTCGTCTGCTGGGAGTAGCAAACAATTTTCACATTCTTGCCCCATTTCTGATAACGCATCTTTGCACCGCAGTCACCGCACACCAAAAGACCGCTTAAAAGATACTGGGAATGACCGAAGGACACACTTCGCCGCTGCATCTCCTCTTGTGCTTCATAGAAGATTTTTTCACTGATAAGGGGTTCGTGATTTCCTGCGTATTCTTTACCCTTGAAGGTGAGATAGCCGAGGGAGGTTCGGCGCTTTAAAATCTGCACTACAATGCGTTCACCTTTGAAGCCTAATAAATCCGCAATTTTCGCGGGTGGCATTTTTTCCTCAACATATAACCGAAAAATTTCCTGCACCTTTTCCTTTTCCTCGGGCACTACATCATAATTGCCCGTTTCTCGGTTATACCTATAGCCGTATGGTTGATTGCCGCCGCCCATCGGCTTGCCCGATTTGATGCGTTCTTCCCGTCCCCGTTGCATTTTGAACACAATCTGATCACGGTCATACTCCGCAAGACCGGCAAATAAAACGAGCATCAGTTTTGAGGTGGGATTGTTTCGGTCAACACTTACAAACGGCTCGCCGATACTTACAAAGTTGATGTCGTATGTATTTCTGTTGACGGTGCTGTTTTTGCTGTCCTTGCTCTCGACAATATAATCCTGTATAAATTGAAGCGTTCCGAGCAACGAACGGGAAAGACGGTCAATCTTCGGCACAATAAAACTGTTAACTTTAATTTTTGAGTGACCGCTGTTAAACATCTCCACAAGCTCGACAAAGTGATTAAGTCCGGGGCGGTCCATGGTTGTACCCGTAACACCGTCATCGGTAAACAGAATACAGTTGTTCACCCGAGTGTATTCGCAATGGCGGATTATATCATTACGCTGAACATCAAGACCGTACCCTTCCTCTGCCTGTTTGTCGGTCGAAACACGGCGGTAGGCAACATTTATAAGATAGTTACCGTCAATATCCCTTTCGATTTTGTCATTATCAAACAATATCTCGGTCCATTTATCTACCTTAAAATTATTTTTCAGCCAACCCATAGATAGCACCCCTTTCTAAAAAAAATTGTAGCACACTTTTTCGCCCAAATCAAGTGATTTTATAAATTACTTGATTTGGGCGAAATGCTTTTATGTAACCGATGCGAATGCATCGGGAGAGTTCCGCATTTTTTGCCTTTTTAGATTAGGCGGGGTCTTTCTTGGATTCGGGTTCGGCAAAAATCACTTCGCCGTCCTCCGTCACGATTGCCCGATCAACAACGCTGTTTACAATACGGTCAACGGTGTTGCTTCGGATTGCGTATTTCATGAGTTCCTCTCGGGTGACTTCTTTATCGCCCATAAAAAACCGCATTTTAAATTTCAAAGTGTGCTACCTTCCTTTCCGAAATAATTATGGACAAAATCGGATGTGTTTAATACACAAACTGCGGAACCCAAAAATTTTGTTCATAACCTTTCATATTCATACCTTTACCATTTGAACTTTTCCTTCTTCATTTTGAATGCATATTAAAGATATGTATTAAAGTATTGAGGAAGGATTTTTTCAATTTTCAAGAAAACATTAACGGAAAGAAAACAGCACCTATCCGAAGATAAGTGCTGAAAGTGAAAAATATTATGATATAAAAATGCGATGTCCCCGAAAATTTAATCCTATATGCAACAAGTGTATGATACCGCCTGCTATCGGTATATATAACAAACTGATGATACCCAAATTTATAAACCTATATAAAAACTTAATGATACCATAATCTATTGCTCAATATAAAAACCGAATGATACCATCTGCTAATTCAGATTTCTTCGAGATATTCTTAATTTGGCAAAGAAGTGCATTTCAAAAAACTTCTACTAAGCTTTCCGTTATGGGGTAAAAGATGGGGTGGAATATGGGGTGCCGACGATTTAAAAAACATGGGGTGAAATATCTGTCTCTTATACACATCTGACGCTGCCGACGATATGCAGTGTGTAG
>CAMCIX010000274.1 GCA_945875045.1 uncultured Clostridia bacterium
ACACACTGCATATCGTCGGCAGCGTCAGATGTGTATAAGAGACAGGTATTATCTCTCGGATAAAGAGGAGCTTTTAATTAAAAAGCTTTCAGAAAGCTTTGAAAAAACAATAGTTGTTTTGAATGTCGGCTATCCGATAGATGTGCGCTTTATTGATAAATACAATATCAAAGCCTGTCTTTATACCGGATTCGGAGGTATGTTTGCCGCCGAGGCGCTTTTAAATGTACTGAACGGAAGGGTCAATCCCTCGGCTAAAATGTGTGATTCATGGCCGCTTGATTACTATGATACCCCCGCGTCCAAGAATTTTCTTAATCAATTGGAAGGGGATATGATTCTCCAGACCGACCATAAAATTTGGTCGCAGATTTGCTATGAGGAGGGCTTGTATATCGGTTATAGGTATCATACCTCCTTCGGTAAAAAGGCCGCGTTTCCATTCGGATTCGGTTTGTCTTATACTTCGTTCAAATATGAATGTGTAAAATTTGACTGCACTAAGGAAAGCATAGATGTTTCAATCAGCGTCAAAAACATGGGCTCTGTTTCGGGTAAGGCAGTAGTTCAGCTTTATGTGTCTAAACCGAATGACTACCTTAATCAGGTGGCTGTTGAGCTTTGTGAGTTTGGAAAAACTTCAGAAATATCACCGAACGCTACCGATGTATTAAGCTTTAAAATACCGAAAAGCCATCTTTCAAGCTACGACAGCAAAAACGCACAGTGGAAGGTTTTAAAGGGTAATTATACTTTTTATTTAGGCGAAGACTGTACGGTTTTAACCTGTATCGGCAATTATATTTCTAATGATGACGCGGTGTTAAAGCAGGTTAGAAACCGTGTTGTTCCCCCGATTCAGTTTAAGGAGTTAGACATTAAAGAGGGAAAAAACGCGGTAAACGGCGAAAATACATTCAAATGCACAGAGGAATTGCTCGGACATACCGAGGTGCACCTGCCCGTTAAAACCGATTACAAAAAGCCATCCTCGGTAATTATGTTTAACGATTTGCTTGAGAATCCTATGTTGATCGAAGAATTTGTGAACCAATTTACCGACGAACAGCTCTGCCGCTTAAATGTGTGCTGGATTGACAGCGATTGGAGTATGAACTTAAAGGGAATCGCCGGAAAGGTATGCGGCGTAAAAGAGTACGGTATGCCCGAATATGTTATGACAGACGGCAACAGCGGCGTTAATCTAAAAATACATAATATTGGATTTCTTTCAAGCACATCGCTTGCATGCACCTTTAATAAGGATATGGCATATGAAGTGGGCAGGGTAATTGCAGAGGAAGCCTTAGAGAATGATATAGACTGCATATTGGCTCCGGGAATGAATATTCACAGAAACATTCTTAACGGAAGACATCCTGAGTATTTTTCCGAAGATCCATTGCTTTGCGGATATATGGCAGGATATTTTGTTAAAGGCTTGCAGGATAACGGCGTCTCGGGTTCGATTAAACACGTGGCGGCAAATAACTGCGAAGCATTAAGAAAGCGAAGCGACAGCGTAATTTCCGAAAGAACCTTAAGGGAAATATATATAAAACCGTATGAGTATTCGTTAGAAATAGAAAAATGCGATACAATTATGACAGGATACAACGCCGTTAACGGTAAATTCTGCGACGAGTGCCCTCAGTTAACCGAAGATATTTTCCGCGATGAACTGGGATTTGACGGATTTGCAATGTCTGACTGGAACTCGTATAACACTTCAGATATCGTTGCAATGATAGAATCGGGAATAAGCCTTGTTACTCCGGGCTCCGACGATGATAAATATACCTCTGCTCTCTATAATGCTTTACAAAACGGAAAAATTACGCGCGATGAATTGCTCAGGAACATCATTCGTATCGTCAAGGTTGAGGTAAGAAGAATATCCGGGCGCGCCAAGCTTGTAAAATAAAAGGAGCTATTATCTTGAAAAAATATATAAACGAGAAATTTCCGCATATTACCCACGGCGGAGATTATAACCCCGACCAATGGCAGGATTGCCCGGAAATTCTAAGTGAAGATATGCGGCTTATGAAGCTTGCAAACTGCAATGAAATGACGCTTGGGATTTTTGCCTGGACCGCCTTAGAGCCCGAAGAGGGAAGGTATGATTTTTCCTTTATGGATAAGGCGATGGACGATATATATAAGGCAGGCGGTCGGGTTGTGCTTGCAACCCCAAGCGCCGCAAGACCCGCCTGGCTTGCAAAGAAGTATCCCGAGGTTTTGCGCGTTCGGAATGACGGCGTGCGTATACACTTCGGCGAAAGACATAATCATTGCTATACCTCCGAGATTTATCGGGAAAAGGTACGCGAAATAGACCGAAAAATTGCTGAGCGTTACAAAGACCATCCCGCGCTGATTGCCTGGCACATTTCAAACGAGATAAGCGGGGAATGTTTTTGCTCCAAATGTCAGGCGGCGTTCAGGGAATGGCTTAAAAAGAAATACGGAACCCTTGAAAGGCTTAATAAGGCATGGTGGACCTCTTTCTGGTCGCACACATATACCGACTGGGAGCAGATTGAAGCGCCGTCCCCGCTCGGAGAGACCTGCACCCACGGGCTTACGCTTGACTGGAAGCGTTTTGTAACCGAGCAGAGCACCGATTTTATGAATGTTGAAATAGCCTGTCTCTTATACACATCTCCGAGCCCACGAGACCTCTCTACATCTC
>CAMCIX010000275.1 GCA_945875045.1 uncultured Clostridia bacterium
TTCTTTTGCAGATACTAACATTGTAATTCCTCCGTTGTTAAAAAATTATCTATCCTTATTTTATATCAATATGTCGGTAAAATCAAGTATTTATTTTAGAAATACAAATATTATTTTCCGGGATCCTCTTTTACAACCTCGGGAGGGGTCTCAAGCAGCTTAGGATTGCGAAGATACTGTCGTATTCTTCTGAATGCCAGCGCGAAATAACTGCCCGAGCAGATGCGTTCGTCCATAACCACGCCCAAGGGGATACAGCGGTCGAAAACTATTTCGTCTCCTCGGCGGCGTGGCACCTCGCGAAGATTGCCCATTGTAATAAAAACGCTGGTGGTGCCGAACTCATAGCAATGGTGGTAGATATGGTTGGTTCTTATAGAGGCGAGATTCGATATGCAAAGACTGTTGTGGAAGGGGGACGCGTCTATAACTATTTTGGGCAAAAGCCCGTGCTTATCCATAAACCGAAAAAGTCCCACGCCGAACCTTAAAAGGCCCGGTATGCTTAAAAGAAATTTAATCATCTTTTCGGTTCCGTTCTTTTCGGGTATCTCGCGGTTGTCGGTGACGTATTTATTGATTTTTTCGTTTACGTCAAAAATCGTGTCGGTCATATTAAAATATATTTTAGACATTGTGCCGTTGTCGTACTCACCCGATTTAAGCACCACCATAGCAACCGAAAATTCATTTCGCGCGTAAGGCTTACAGTTCACAATGAATCGGTTTAAAAGCGGAAATTCCGCCGCGGTGCGAAGATAAGCCGCGATTATAACCGCCATATGGCTGACTGCGATCTCCTGACGCCGCTTTTCGTTAAGATATTTTTGAATCGGGTCGTAGGGAATATCGAGGGTTACCATATTCATAGCGTCGACGCGCTTGTTCATTACGTGCGCCGCAACCGTGTACATGGGGTCGATGTTTTTTAAACGTTTTCCGTCTGCTCTCATTGCAAAGCTCCGTTCTGCCGCCGTATGTATAGATTTTACCCTGTTCCCATGGCGGCATATGAGAACTGAATATACTAACGCAATAATACATTATTTCAGGAGAAAATGCAACACTTTTTTAATAAATTATGAACATTTTATTGTTTCCTTATTAAGTAAATATCAAAAAGCAGACGGTTGGGGCATTTACCGATTTAGACGTTAGACATTAGATATTAGACTTTAGACATAAAATATGGAAGGCATAAATGCCTTCCGTACATTAAACCGGATAATGTAGGGAACGGATTTATCCGTTCCGCAATTTAGATGTTAGATATTAGACAATAGACGTTAGACGAACGGACGGTCGGGGACGTAGCGTAAGCGTGCGAGACGGTAGTGAATGACAGTCCGGTGGACTGTCAGAGCCGTCGAGGGACCGAACACCGCAGTGTGAGACCCGTCCCTACGGTGGGTAATTGGGTTTATCATAATTATTCATTATTCATTATTCACTATTCACTATTCATTAAATGGGGGGTCTGGCAATTACGGTCCGCCGTTTAATGTTTTAATTTATCAGGAAGTATATAGGCAAAGGGATAGGCAACCGCGCATACAATAAGCGCCGCCAATATATCGATTACCGAATGTTGCTTTAAAAAGACGGTCGACGCGCAAATAAGCACCGTAGATATAACGAACCCCAACTGCCAAAGCGGGGTTTTAAATCTTTTGCATTGCCAGCTTGTAAAAAGCACCGAAAAGGAGCCTATTACGTGGAGAGAGGGGCATACGTTTGTATTTGTGTCAAATTCGTAAAGCGCCTTTACAATCATAACAAAGATATTGTTCCGCTCAAATTCCGTGGGACGAAGCTCCTGCACGGTGGGGTAAAAAATGTAGGTAAGGGAGGTCACCGTATAGGTAATCATAATAAAATACATCAGCTTTTTAAAGGCGGGAATATCGAAAAAACCTGTGTAAAAATGTATACCTATAAGAAAAACAAACCAAAAATAATAGGGGATTACAAAATATTCGCAGAAAGGAATTTTTGCGTCAAGCGCAGATACGACAGGGTGGTATGTAAGGGTCAGTCCGCGCTCCAAAGTCAGAAAAACAAGCCCGTAAATCGGCCAGTAGAGCAATAACAGTAGGTGGCGGTATTCGGGCGAGGTAATGTTAGAGGGTCTAAGCTTTCTATAATCTACCATATATACAGTCAGAGTCCTTAATAATGTATTCACTTATGCTTTTTACGGCGCAACCTGAAAACTCCTCGTTAAGAGTTTCAGACATTTTATTAAGCTTTTCGCCGTCTTCAAGATATTCGCAGACGGCGTCGCAAAGCCCCAACACCGATTCGCGCATATCGGCAAAGCCGTTTTTTATGAAAAATTCATAGTTGCGGGTTTCACAGCCGGGCACCGCGTCGATAAACAGCATAGGCTTCGCCTTGACAGCCGCCTCGGTGGTGCTAAGCCCTCCCGGCTTTGTAAGAATTAAATCCGCCGCGTCCATATAAAGCGGCATACGTCTTGTGAAGCCTACCACCCGCATATTGTTTGGCAGGGGATATTTTGTAAGGGATTTATAAAGCCGACGGTTGTTACCGCATATTATAATAAGCATTGAATCGGTGGGGAGCTGCTGCGGCAGATACTCGGCAAGGGTTTTTATAGGTCCGCAGCCCATACTGCCGCACATTAAAAGCACAACCTTTTTGTCCTGCGGAAGCG
>CAMCIX010000276.1 GCA_945875045.1 uncultured Clostridia bacterium
GGCAACTACCTGCTTTCCGGTAGCTTCCTCGGTGAGCCGATTCAAAAATTCGTTCTTAGCGCCGCCGCCCACAATATACAGCTTATTGTAGGTTTTGCCGGTGTTGGCTTCCAATTCTTCAATTGCCTTTCGGTAGCTTTGTGCCAGAGAAAGGTAGGCGCAGCGGAAATAGTCGCCCGCCTCCAAATCGGATTCGCCCAATGCTTTGTCAAAGGCAGTCTTCATACTTTTGGGAGCCAGGAACACAGAGTCGTCGGCGTCTACGGTTTTGTTAAAGTCCGATAACCTCGCCTCATTGACGATCATGGTAAAATCCTTGCCCGGGCAGATGTCACGGCGAAGCTCGTTTATAAGCCACATACCCATAATGTTCTTTTGGTAGCGGTTGTAGCCCACGCCGCCCTCGTTGGAGTAGTTGGCTTTCTCGCTTTCCGCGTCCGTTAGAGGCTTTGGCGTTTTGACGCCGAGAAGCGACCATGTGCCGGAGGAAAGATACAGCTCTTCGCCCTCCATATCGATGCCCTCAACAGCGGAGCCGGTATCGTGGGTAGCACAGAGAACGACCTTAATTCCGTCATACTCACCAATGACTTCACCGGGCTTACGCAGTTTGGGAAAGAGATGTTCAGGTAACCCGAGCCTTGAAATAATTTCTTTATCAAATTCCAAGGTATCGGCGTCCACCATACCCGTGGTGGTGGCATTGGTAAATTCCTTTGCCTTTGTCCCGCAGAGCTTATACATCAGGTACTCGGGTATCATAAGAAAGTCGGTAACGCCTTCGAGCCGTCCCCTGCATTTATCTTCATAGAGCTGATACAAGGAATTAAAGGACTGGAACTGACAGCCGGTTTGGCGGTACAATTGAGAAAAGGGCATTTTTTCGTGAACCGTCGGAATGACGGATTCGGTGCGGCTGTCCCGATAGGCATAAACAGGAGTAACCTCCGTATCGCCCTTCATAAGAACATAGTCCACGCCCCAGGTGTCAATAGACAAAGATTCAATTTTCGGAAACTGCTTTTTTGCTTCCGCAATGCCGGATTTTACATATCCGAACAGAGCGTCCGTATCCCAGATTAGGTGTCCGTCCTTTTCTGTCACACCGTTGGGGAAACGGTATACTTCTTTAGTTTGGATTTTGCCGTCTTCCGACCATCCGACAATGTGGCGGCCGGAGGAGGCGCCGATATCAATTGCAAGCGCATATTTCATTTTCATCACCCGTGTTAATTAAACCATTTCCAAGGCGAAATTGTAAGAACCGCATTTGCTTAAAAAAACGTCCTTATTTGCATTGCAAATAAGGAGATAAGGATGTATAATATATAAGGTGATGTTATGATAAATCAAGAACTCTTAAATATACTGCGCGTCATCAGTCCGGAAGAAAAGGCTCTGTTGGAGGGCTGCACCACAATCCAGCGTGGAATCTATATGGACGCTGATTCCGATGTGATCGACGCAAAAAAGCTGCTGGACAGCGGACGGCTAATTACCATTCGTCCCCACACAAGATTTGCGCATTTTCCGGAGCACAGCCACAACTATGTGGAGGTAGTATATATGTGCCGCGGCAGCACTACCCAGATTGCCAACGGAAACCAAATTGTGCTTCACGAGGGTGAAATTCTGTTTTTCGGTCAAGGCTCCCGACAGGAAATCCTGCCCGCAGGGGAAAACGACATTGCGGTGAACTTCATCATCCTACCTCAGTTCTTTGATAAGATTCTGGAAATGCTGGATGAGGATAAAACGCCGCTTAGAAATTTTATCGTGGACAGTCTCGGCAATTCCACAGGAAATACAAACTGTCTGTATTTTCAGGTCGCGGACGTTTTGCCCGTCCAGAACCTGATTGAAAATCTCATTTGGACGCTGATAAAAGGTACGTCGCCCAACCGCCGCAGTATATGCCAAACCACAATGGGTCTGCTTTTTATGCAGCTGCTGAACTATACCGACAGATTGGTGTCTGACTCCACGGAGGAAGCGGCTATTGTAAAGGTCCTGCGCTATATTGAGGAAAACTACCGTACCGGTACCCTGATAGAAATTGCGGATACTCTGCACTATGACCTCTGCTGGCTTAGTCGGGAGATCAAACGCCGAACAGGTCAAAACTATAAAGAACTGCTTCAGGAAAAACGACTGACTCAGGCGGCATATTTTTTGAAGCACACCTCCCTGCGCGTGGAGGAAGTAGGCGGCGCGGTGGGCTACAGCAACCTAAGCTATTTCCACCGAATCTTTCAGAAAAAATACGGAACAACGCCAAAGAAATACCGAGACAACCAATAAATCTCGATTTGAAAATCATTTTCCATTAAAACGACGACTGTACGTAACCGTCAAATAAGTCGGTACATAGTTACTATCGCTCAAAACGATCTTACCGAAATTTTCGGTTATATTTCCTCAATGCTTCACGAGGAAGAAGTGAGCACAGGGGACGGTTAGCGTGAAAGTATACTATATATGGTAAAAACAAATTTTAAAATCTATATATAGACTCTCATGCCGTTGTGTGTGATGACAAATCATGTAGTGTTCTCTGTCCTTAAAGCATAGAGCATTGAGCACAGGGGACGGTGAGCCAAGGGGGCTGTTAAAAAAGTCCCATAGAACATAACAGAGGCTACAAGAAAAGAGTCG
>CAMCIX010000277.1 GCA_945875045.1 uncultured Clostridia bacterium
TACACACTGCATATCGTCGGCAGCGTCAGATGTGTATAAGAGACAGGATTTGTGCTGTTCTGCTTAAATTACGCGAACGCGGATTACGCCGTCTATAGCGCCGATTTTCTCCGCAACCGCCGAAACGTCCGCCGCACCTATGTCAAGCATAGTATAGGCGTAGTCGCCGCGGGACTTGTTCAAGAGGTTTTCAATGTTAACATTGTCGCCCGCGAAAATTCCCGTAATGGCGGTGAGCATATTCGGGATATTCTTGTGAATAACGCAGACGCGGTTTTCGCCGCTCCTGGGCATTGTGATTTCGGGAAGATTTACCGAGTTTACGATATTTCCGTTCTCGATATAATCGATAAGCTCCTTAGCCGCCATTCCCGCACAGTTGTCCTCGGATTCGGGGGTAGAAGCTCCCAAATGCGGGATAGCGATAACGCCGTCAACGCCCAAAATATCATCGGACGGGAAGTCGGTTACATAAGCCGCAACCTTGCCTGATTCAAGCGCCGCCTTAATATCGTCGTTGTTTACAAGACCGCCGCGGGCGAAGTTGAGGATACGCACGCCGTCCTTCATTTTAGCGATAGAGTCACCGTTTATAAGGTTCTTTGTGCCGTCGGTAAGCGGAACGTGAATGGTTATATAATCGCACTTTTCAAAAATTTCGTTAATATCGAAGATATGCACGGCGTTGTGGGTAAGGTTCCACGCAGACTTAACCGAGAGGTACGGGTCATAGCCGTAAACCTGCATACCGAGGGCGTTAGCCGCGTTTGCAACCATAACGCCGATTGCGCCCAATCCTATAACGCCTACCGACTTGCCCTTAATTTCGGGACCCGCAAAGGCGCTTTTTCCCTTTTCGACCATCTTGCCGACCTCTGCGCCGTTGCCCTTTAGGGTTTTAGCCCATTCGATACCCGAAATCACGCGGCGGGAGCTAATAAGCATACCCGCGATAACAAGCTCCTTAACCGCGTTTGCGTTAGCGCCGGGGGTGTTGAAGACAACGATACCCTGCTCTGAACAGCGGTCAATCGGGATATTGTTTGTACCCGCGCCCGCTCTCGCTATAGCCTTTAAGCTTTCGGGGAACTCGGTTTCGTGGAGAGAAGCCGAACGGACAATCGCGCCGTCCGCGTTCTCAACCTCGTCGCCTATAGTGTACTTATCGTCAAAAACCTCTAAACCCGTTTTGGAGATTTTATTGTAGGTTTTAATCTTATACATTACGCGTTTTCCTCCTCAAACTTCTTCATAAACTCAACCAGCTTTTCCACGCCCTCTACAGGCATAGCGTTGTAGATAGAAGCGCGCATACCGCCGACCGTGCGGTGACCCTTGATATTTACAAAGCCCGCCTTTTTAGCCTCGGCAACAAATTTTGCGTCAATCTCTTCGCTGCCCGTAACAAACGGAACATTCATTAAGGAGCGGTCCTCGGGAACAACCGTACCCTTAAAGAGCTTGCTTGAATCGAGGAAATCGTAAAGGATTTTCGCCTTTTTCTCGTTAATCTTCTTCATTTCCTCAAGTCCGCCCATCTTCTTTATCCACTTAAAGGTAAGACCCGCGATATAAATTGCATAGCAGGGCGGAGTGTTGAACATAGAGCCGTTATCCGCGTGGGTTTGGTAATTAAGCATTGTAGGAGTAATATCCATAGCCTTACCGATTAAATCCTTGCGGATAATTACGATTGTAACGCCCGCGGGAGCAACGTTCTTCTGCGCGCCGGCGTAAAGCATGCCGAACTTAGTAACGTCGATAGGCTCGGACAAAATACAGCTTGAAATATCCGCAACCAGCGGAACATCGCCGGTATCGGGCAGCTCGTGATACTTTGTGCCGTAAATGGTGTTGTTCATACAAATGTGAACATAGTCGGCCTCGGGGTCAAAGTCCTCCCTTGTAGTTTTAGGGATATAAGAGAAGGTCTTATCCTTAGAAGATGCAACCTCACGAGCCTTGCCGTAACGCGCCGCCTCCTTGTAAGCCTTGTTAGCCCACTGACCCGTAATGATATAATCGGCCTTGCCGTTTTTGGTCATAAGGTTGAGGGGTACCATTGCGAACTGGGTGGACGCGCCGCCCTGTAAGAAAAGCACCTCGTAATCGTCGGGGATGTTCATTATCTCGCGTAAATCCGCAACGGTTTGGTCGAATATCGCCTGATATTCCTTTGAACGGTGGGACATCTCCATTACCGACTGTCCCGTTTCGCCGTATTCGAGCATCTCTGCGGCGGCGGTCTTTAAAACCTCCTCGGGAAGCATTGACGGTCCCGCACTGAAATTATAAACTCTTGCCATTTTTTTACCCTCCATATTATATAATCAGGAATAGTCCGCTCCTGATATGCGTGATGTATAACATTATATTCCTTTACGCCCGTTTTGTCAATAGGATTGTTAAAACATTGTCAATCTTTTTTCTGAATTTTAAATATCGCCGTAAAAGTTTGTTATTTTTTTAACAATATGCCCTGAAAAAATAAATACTCTGCAAAGCGTAAAAATAAAGCTTATGCAGAGCTTGTTTGCTTTTTAAGAGACAAATCGGAGTTTGTAGGGGAGGGTCACCGTGCCCTCCCGAAGCATTTTAAGTATAAACGGGAGGGCACAGAGACCCTCCCCTACGTATTTAGATATTAGATGTTA
>CAMCIX010000278.1 GCA_945875045.1 uncultured Clostridia bacterium
TTGCTAAGTATACCTCGCTGTCAACGTGACCCATTCTGCCCACAAAGTTGCGGTTTGTGGTGGCGATACAACGCTCGCCCTCCGCTAAAATACCCATATAGCCGCCAAGGCATGGTCCGCAGGTGGGTGTGGAAACTACCGCGCCCGCGTCGATAAAGGCGGTTACATATCCGCGCTCAACGCACTCGCGGTAAATCTGCATTGTGGCGGGGATTATGATACAGCGCACGCCCTCCGCAACCTTGTTGCCGTTAAGAACGGCGAAGGCAGTCTCCATATCCTCCATTCTGCCGTTAGTACAGCTGCCGATAACCACCTGATCGATTTTAATGTCGGAAAGCTCTGAAGCGGGCTTTGTGTTTTCGGGTAGGTGGGGGCAGGCTACGGTCGGTACGATTTCGGATAAATCAATATCTATTACCTTTTCGTACTCCGCGTCGGGGTCGGCTTCGAAAATTACGGGCTTGCGCTCGCTCCTGCCGTCAAGGTAGGCAAGGGTTACGTCGTCAACGGGGAAAATTCCGTTTTTAGCCCCCGCCTCGATAGCCATATTGCAGATGCAAAGGCGGTCGTCCATAGAAAGGGTGTGGGCGCCGTCGCCTACAAACTCCATACTCTTATAGAGCGCGCCGTCAACGCCAATCATACCGATTATGGTTAAAATAACGTCCTTACCGCTACAATTTTGTGGGAGCTTGCCTGTAAGGTTAAACTTTATAGCAGAGGGAACCTTAAACCAAGCCGTACCTGTCGCCATTCCCGCCGCCATATCCGTAGAACCAACGCCGGTTGAAAACGCGCCCAAAGCGCCGTAGGTGCAGGTGTGGCTGTCCGCGCCGATTATGCAGTCGCCGGCGGTGACAACACCCTGTTCGGGCAAAAGGGCGTGTTCAATGCCCATTTTGCCGACGTCGTAAAAGTGGCTTACGCAATGTCCGCAGGCAAACTCGCGGCAGGTTTTGGACTGCTGGGCCGCCTTAATATCCTTATTCGGCACAAAGTGGTCTAAGACTATAGCTATTCTGTCCTTATCGAAAACCTGTTGGAAGCCCGCCTTTTTAAACTCGTTTACCGCAACGGGGGTTGTGATGTCGTTTCCTAAAACAATATCGAGCTTTGCGCTAATAAGCTGTCCCGCAGTAACGCTTTCAAGTCCAGCGTGGGCGGCTAAAATCTTTTGTGTTAAGGTCATTCCCATAGCTTATTTACCTCCCGTAAAGCCGCGGTTAATTGCGGAGAATAAGGCGTTAATTGACGAAGCGATAATATCATCGTGAATACCTGCGCCCCAAGCCTTTTTGCCATTAGGCAGGGTAATGCTTACATAGGTTATCGCCTGAGAGGACGAACCCTTTGTAAGGGCGTGTTCCTCATAGGTAAGCTCGGAAAATTCGATGCCTAATTGCTTTTTAACCGCGTTGCTTACCGCGTCAAGGCGGCCGTTACCGGTAGCCTTAAGCTCCTTTGTTTCGCCGTCGATTTCTACCGTTAAGGTAACGTTAATTTCGGGCGTGCGGACAAAGTGATAATCCACAAGCTTAATACAGCTGTTGATATTAACATAATTTTCGGTGAAGACGTCGAGCACCTCTTTGGGCGACAGCTCGGCGTGGGCGTGGTCGGAAACGCTCTTTACGGTATAGCCGACCTCCTCGCGCATACCTGTCGGCAGAACATAGCCGAAGTTGTGTTCAAGCAGATAGCCTATACCGCCCTTGCCCGACTGGGAGTTTATGCGGATAACGTCGGTCTCATATTCTCTGCCTACATCGCGCGGGTCGATGGGGAGATAGGGAACAGTCCACTTTTCGCAGTTCTTTTCCTCGCGCCATTTCATACCCTTTGCGATAGCGTCCTGATGCGAGCCCGAGAAAGCGGCGAATACCAGCTTGCCCGCGTAGGGCTGACGGTCGTATACACGCATACGGGTGACCCTTTCGTAAAGCTCGGCGATTTCGGGCATATTTGAAAGATCAAGCTCGGGGTCAACGCCCTGAGAATACATATTAAGGGCAAGGGTTACAATATCGGCATTGCCTGTGCGCTCACCGTTGCCGAATAGCGTACCCTCAATTCTGTCCGCACCCGCTAAGAGACCCAATTCACAGTCCGCCACGGCACAGCCGCGGTCGTTGTGAGGGTGCAAAGAAACCTCAACCGCGTCGCGGTATTTAAGGTTGTCGCATATATATTCAACCTGGTCGGCGTAAACGTGGGGTGAAGAAAGCTCCACCGTAACAGGAAGATTTATAATAGCCTTGCGGTCGGGGGTGGGCTTCCATACGTCCAGCACCGCGTTGCAGACCTCTAATGCGTACTCGGGCTCTGTTCCCGTAAAGGATTCGGGGGAGTACTCGTAGCGGAAATTCGCTCCTGTTTCGGCGGCGATTTTGTTAAACAGCTCCGCACCGTCGGTTGCGATTTTTTTAATTTCTTCCTTGGATTTCCTGAAAACCTGCTCGCGCTGGGCAAGCGATGTCGAGTTGTAAAGATGCACCACGGCGTTTTTACAACCCTTTAACGCCTCAAAGGTTTTGCGGATAATATGCTCGCGGCTTTGGGTCAATACCTGAACGGTCACGTCGTCGGGAATCATATTATTGCTGTCTCTTATACACATCTCCGAGCCCACGAGACCTCTCTACATCT
>CAMCIX010000279.1 GCA_945875045.1 uncultured Clostridia bacterium
ACACTGCATATCGTCGGCAGCGTCAGATGTGTATAAGAGACAGATAGATAATAATTAATGCTTGAAAAGGAATGTTTAGAGTTGAGCAGCATATTTAATGCAATTTATGCTTTTTTTAATCAAATTATATATGCTGTCGCCAGTATTAGGATACCGTTCGATATAATCGATATTCTGCTTATGGCGTATATTATATACAAGGCGATAGAATTTATGCGCGAATCCCGCGCGGGTCAGCTCGCGAAGGGTCTTATTATCCTGTTTTTAATATACTTTGTCGCTAACTGGTGGAACCTCACCACGATGAAGTGGGTGCTGTCGCGATTTGTGGATTATATTATTATCGCTATAGCGATTATCTTCCAGCCCGAGCTCAGAAGATTGCTCGAAAGGGTAGGTCACACAAAGCTTATGACAACCCAGGGAGATTTGTCGGACAATCCGCTTGAGGACTGTATCGACAAGGTAAGCCGTGCGGCGGGCGCAATGCAGGAAAGCAGGACGGGCGCCCTTATAGTTTTTGAGCGCTCGACCCAGCTGGGCGAGATTATTGATACGGGCACGGTGATAAACGCTACTCCGTCGGTCTCTATGGTAGGAAACATCTTTTTCCCGAAATCCCCGCTTCACGACGGAGCGCTTATAATAAGGGACGGCAGGCTTTACGCCGCGGGCTGTATTTTGCCCCTTACCCAGCGTGAGGATATTTCTTCACAGCTCGGCACAAGGCATCGCGCGGCTATAGGAATGACCGAAAACTCCGACGCGGTGGTGCTTGTGGTTTCGGAGGAGACAGGCATTATTTCAATAGTATCAAACGGAATTATCAAAAGAAATTACAACTCCATTTCGGCGTGCGAGGAGCTTCGCAGGCTTCTTATAAATGATGATAATAAAGAAAATGAGGGTACGGTTGCGACATTTATAAAACGCTTCAACCCCTTTAAAAAAGCAAACGGAAAGGACGCTGGCAAAGAAGATGAAACGGAAAATAAAGCTTCCCGCTAAATTTTCATTAAAAAAACTGCTTTACAACAAGCGTTTCACAATTCCGTTTTCGCTTATAGCCGCCTTTGTGTTCTGGCTTGTAATAATGATTAATCAGAACCCCGATGTCGAGCGTACCTTTACGGATATTCCCGTGAATATTAACCTTGATAACACCTTTGCCTCCGAAAATAATATGGAGATAATAGGGGATATATCCTCCCAGAAATTTACGGTTACTATTAACGGACCGAGCTATGTAGTCTCCGCGCTTCAGCCTAAGGACTTTTATGTTTACGCCTCCGCCGCGGCTATAAACGCCCCCGGCGAGTATCAGCTTGAGGTTTCGGGCGGAAAAAACACCGCGGTCTCCGATTATGAATTTATGAGTATATCGCCCTCGGTTGTCAATGTTTATTTTGATTATGTGGACACCAAGGAGTTTACTATTAAGGCGCGGGCAGAGGGTGCAAGCGCGGTAGAGGGGCTTATTGCCGAAACGGCGGTTGTAAGCGGCACCGAAAACGATACAGTTACAATCAAAGGTCCCCGCACGGTTATTAACTCGATAGCCTCGGTGGAGGCTTACGCCGCGGTTAACGAGACCTTAAGCGAAAGCGCGACATATGACGCGGAGATAAGGCTTTACGACGAAAACGGCTCAGCGGTCGATATGACCAATCTCACCTTAAGCGAAAGCGCCGTAAAGGTCACCGTGCCGATTTCAAAGAAAAAAACCGTTCCTGTTATCGCGGATTTTACCAATCTTCCGTCAGGCTTTTCAAAGAGCAGTATATCATACAGTGTTAACCATGACAGTGTAACCGTTATCGGCACGCCCGACGCTATCGACAAAATTACGCAGGTGACCCTTACGGCGATTGATATAACCTCCGTTTCGGTTTCTTCAAATAAATTTGATATGGCAGCGAAGCTACCGGACGGGGTAAGACTGCTTGATACTATTGAGGATTTCACCGTTACTATCGACACCTCTGGCTATTCCGAAAAAACCTTTACGGTGTCAAACGTGAGGTTTAAGGGGCTCTCTGCGGGGCTTAACGCAACAAGCGATACGGCAATTAAAAATGTTAAAATCTGCGGTCCTAAATCCGTAATTTCAAAGCTTAACGACGGTATGCTCTACGCAGAAGTCGATTTGTCGGATAAGGCGGCGGGCGAGCATACTGTGCTTGTTACGGTAAGGTCCGATTCCTACAACGATATTTGGCAGGTAGGTTCCTATAGCACAACCGTTAAAATCAGATGATTTTTAATGGGGCTGTAAAATAACAAATTTAATTATCAAACGTAGGGCGGGGCAGACCGTCCGCAACAGACCCAGATTTAATGAATAATGAATAATGAATAATTAATAATGAATAATTGGAACGTAGGGCGGGGGCTTGTCTCCCGCCGTCTAACGTCTGAATTGCGGAACGGATAAATCCGTTCCCTACATTATCCGGTTTAACGTCTAAAAGCTAACATCTAAAATCTAATATCTAATATTGATACCTGTCCCTACAAAATTTCTTAAAGCTCATTTCCATAACCCCCGATTTGTTTTTAACGGTCCCTTTTAGCATTTTCCTCTCTAACGAATATACTGTTATCGGGGTGAGAAAAATGCTGATAAGGTATATTA
>CAMCIX010000280.1 GCA_945875045.1 uncultured Clostridia bacterium
AGATGTAGAGAGGTCTCGTGGGCTCGGAGATGTGTATAAGAGACAGGCGCGGTCCCGCCGAAATACGCCATATCGATACCAGAACCTCAAATGTAAATATCGATAAATACAATGAAAAGTATGAAATAATTGCCCCTGCCAATACTATGAAGGACAATTATTCAAGGAAGCAGAAAATCAAGCAGAAATCGCAGGATTACCGCCGCCCGCAGGGTGCAAAGCGGGAGACCGAGGCGGACAAGATTCGCCGTATGCAGCTTGAGCGCATAAAGAAGACCCCGATAACCGTTACGGTAGGCGAGGAAATAACGGTAGGCGAATTAGCCGCCGCCCTTAAAAAGACCGCCGCCGAGGTTATCAAGGTACTTTTGAAGCTCGGTATGATGGCTACGGTTAATCAGGTTATCGATTACGATACCGCCGAGATAGTCGTTACCGAAATGGGCGCTAAGATTGAAAAGCAGGTTGTTGTTACAATCGAGGAGCAGATTATGGACGACACCGAGGACAACGCCGAGAACCTAAAGCCCAGAAGCCCCGTTGTGGTTGTTATGGGTCACGTTGACCACGGTAAGACCTCGCTTCTTGACGCTATCCGCAACACCGCCGTAACAGATACCGAGGCGGGCGGAATTACCCAGCACATAGGCGCGTACAGGGTAAACTGCAACGGTCAGGATATTACCTTCCTTGACACACCGGGTCACGCGGCGTTTACCTCTATGCGTAAGCGCGGCGCTATGGCTACCGATATTGCGGTGCTTGTTGTCGCCGCGGACGACGGTATTATGCCCCAAACCATTGAGGCTATCAACCACGCAAAGGCGGCAAACGTTCAGATTATTGTCGCAATCAATAAAATGGATAAGCCCGAGGCTAATCCTGATAGAGTATTAGAACAGCTCACCGAACACGAGCTTGTTCCCGAAAAGTGGGGCGGCGACGTTATCTGCGTTCCCGTTTCGGCTAAAACCCACGAGGGTATTGATAATCTTCTCGAAAGCATACTTCTTGTCGCTGAAATGATGGAGCTTAAGGCAAACCCCGACAGACGTGCTAAGGGTATCGTTATCGAGGCGCGTCTCGATAAGGGCAGAGGTCCTGTGGCTTCCCTCCTTGTTCAGAACGGTACGCTCCATACAGGCGATATTATCGTTGCGGGAACGGCGGTCGGCAGAGTTCGCGTTATGTCCAACGAAAACGGCAAAGAGCTTAAAACGGCGGGTCCGTCTGTTCCGGTTGAGATTACGGGTCTTGCAGAGACCCCGAACGCGGGCGACGTTTTCGACGCGGTTTCCGACGAGAGACTTGCGCGCGAGCTTGTTGAGCAGAGAAAGCAAAAGGCTAAGGAAGAGCTCTTTAACGCTAAGCAGAAGGTTACGCTTGACAACCTCTTTGACCAGTTGAGCGAGGGCGACCTTAAGGAGCTTAACATCATTGTCAAGGCGGACGTTCAGGGAAGCGTTGAGGCGGTTCGCGAGAGCCTTGTTAAGCTTTCCAATGAAGAGGTAAAGGTCAGCGTTATTCACGGCGGCGTAGGTGCGGTAAACGAGTCGGACGTTATGCTCGCCCAGACCTCGGGCGCGATTATCGTAGGCTTTAACGTCCGTCCCGACGCTGTAGCAAAGGCGGCGGCGGAGCGCGACGGCGTGGATATGCGTATGTACCGCGTAATTTACGACTGTATCGAGGAGGTCAAGGCGGCTATGAAGGGTATGCTTGCCCCGAAATTCCGCGAGAATCAGCTCGGTACTGCCGAGGTTCGTAATGTTTATAAGATTTCCAATGTCGGCACGGTTGCGGGCTGTTATATCACAAACGGCAAGGTTTTGCGCTCTTGCCAGATACGCGTTGTGCGTGACGGTATCGTTATCTGCGAGGATAAGATTGACTCCCTGCGCCGCTTTAAGGACGACGTTAAGGAGGTAGCTCAGGGCTACGAATGCGGTATCGGTCTTGAAAAATTTGCCGACATCAAGGAGGGCGACATATTTGAAGCCTTTATTATGGAGGAGTACAGAGATTAATGGCAGGCTACAAAATTAACCGTATCACGTCTGATATTAAGCTTTGCCTTTCGGAGCTTTTGCGCGAGGTCAAGGACCCCCGCGTAAGCAGGCTTTTAAGCATTGTAAAGGTTGACGTTTCAGGCGACCTTTCCTATGCGACGGTCTACGTCAGCGCTATCGAGGGCTACGAGCAAACCGTAGCCTCGGTAAAGGCGCTTAAAGGGGCGGCGGGCTTTTTGCGCCGTGAATTAGGCGCGCGCCTTACCCTTAGAAAGGTGCCCGAGCTGCGCTTTGTTGCCGACGATTCGATAGAGCAGAGCGCAAATATTTCAAGAATTATTGAGTCCTTAAACGGGGAAAAAGAGAATGAAAAGGAAAATTAAGGACGGCTGCAGGGATTTAACCCTAAGACAGACCGCGGCATTTTTAAAAAAACACGATAATTATATTATTCTTACCCACGCCTCTCCCGACGGGGACACTTTGGGCTCTGCCTACGCGCTTTATTACGGACTTAACGAAATAGGCAAGTCCGCCTGCGTGCTTTGCCCCGACGTCATTCCCGAAAAGTACGGCTATTTTGCCCGCAAGACCGACCATGTGGCGCGTGAAAACGC
>CAMCIX010000281.1 GCA_945875045.1 uncultured Clostridia bacterium
GATATATTTTATTTTAACACACCTTTACAAAAAAAGAAAGTCATTGTATAATAAAGGATATGAAAAAAAACGTAACGTTGCCGATGATATTGATTTTGCTCCTTATTTGCGGCTGCAATTCGGGAGAAACGGAAAATTCAGAAACACGGTTTTTGCTTGACACCGTCTGTACCGTCACCGCCGACTGCGGGGACGATATTATAAACGGTGCTTTTTCGCTGTGCGAAAATTTAGAGCGCACCCTAAGCAAAACCGTAAAGGACAGCGACGTTTACAGGCTCAATAATACCGACGGCTTTGTTTCGGTCTCTGCCGATACAATTAAAACCGTCGAGCGGGCGCTTTATTACTCCGATTTGTCGGACGGTAAATTCGATATTACGGTAGCCCCCCTGTCGGCGCTGTGGGATTTTAAAAATCAGGTAGTGCCGAATAAGGACGAGATTGCCGAAGCGCTTCAAAACGTCGATTACCACAGCATAGAAATAAAAAACGGCGAAATTTCTTTAAACGGCAAACAAATTGACTTAGGCGGCATCGCCAAGGGCTATATTGCCGATAGGGCGACAGAGCGCCTAAAGGAAAAGGGCGTAAAAAGGGCGCTTGTTAATTTCGGCGGCAATATTTGTATGATAGGCGAATATAATATCGGCATTAAAAAGCCGTTTGATAACTCGGTTATCGCAAGCATTTCCCTTAAAGACAAATGCGCGGTCACCTCGGGCATATACGAGCGTTATATTGAAAAAGACGGCAAAATCTACCACCATATCCTTGACCCTAAGACGGGGTACGGAGTGGAAAACGAATTAGCGGCGGTCACGGTTATAGGTAAAACGGCTATCGACTGCGACGCGCTCTCGACCGTGTGTATGCTTTTGGGAACTGAAAAGGGTCTTGAAATCATTAATAACACCGCGGATACCGAGGCGGTATTTGTCGACCGTGAAAACAATATTACACTAAGCTTGGGACTGTACCGCGAGAACGATAAAATATTATTTAAGTAAAGAGGTAGCAAGATGAACATATTAAAGGCGATTTTCGGAAATTACAGCGAAAAGGAAATTAAAAGAATAATACCGATAAGGGATAAGGTGCTTTCCTACGAGGAGGAGTATAGGGCGCTTTCGGACGCGGAGCTTAGGAACAAGACTGCCGAGTTTAAGGAGAGACTTGCCGCGGGCGAGACCCTTGACGATATTATGCCCGAGGCGTTTGCTGCCTGCCGTGAGGCGGCGGACAGGGTGCTTGGTATGCGCCACTTTCCGGTACAGATTTTGGGCGGTATAATTCTTCATCAGGGACGAATAGCCGAGATGAAGACGGGCGAGGGTAAAACCCTTGTCGCAACCCTCCCCGCATACCTAAACGCCCTCTCGGGCAAGGGGGTACACATTGTAACGGTCAACGATTACCTTGCAAAGCGCGACTCGGAATGGATGGGTAAGCTTTACCGCTTTATGGGGCTTACAGTCGGACTTATTATTCACGGTATGGACCACGACGAAAAGGCGGCGGCTTACAATGCCGACATCACCTACTGCACCAACAACGAGTTAGGCTTTGACTATCTGCGCGACAATATGGTGATTTACAAGGAGCAAAAGGTTCAGCGCGGTCACAATTTCGCCATTGTGGACGAGGTTGACTCTATTTTGATAGACGAGGCGAGAACACCGCTTATTATTTCGGGTCAGTCGGATAAATCCACCGATCTTTACACCGCCGCGAACCGTTTTGCTTTAAGCCTTAAAATGGTAAAGGTTAAGGAAATGGACGACAAGGCGAGCGACGAGGACACAAACTACGACGGCGACTATGTTGTGGACGAAAAGGCGCACACCGCCACCCTTACCCCCTCGGGCGTAAAAAAGGCGGAGGAATATTTCCATATCGACAACCTTAACGACAGCGAGAATATCGCTATCGCCCACCATATAAATCAGGCAATCCGCGCCCACGGCGTTATGAAGCGTGACGTTGACTATGTTGTTAAGGACGGCGAGGTTATTATCGTAGACGAGTTCACAGGACGTCTTATGTACGGTCGCCGCTACAACGAGGGACTGCATCAGGCTATCGAGGCTAAGGAGGGCGTAAAGGTCGCCCGCGAGTCTAAGACCCTTGCCACCATCACCTTCCAGAACTTCTTTAGGCTATACAGCAAGCTTTCGGGTATGACGGGTACGGCTATGACCGAGGAGGCAGAGTTTCAGGAGATTTACAAGCTTGACGTTATCGAAATCCCGACCAACAAGCCGATTGCAAGAGTGGACGAAAACGACGTTGTATACAAGACCGAAAAGGCTAAGTTTAATGCGGTTATAGATAAGATTATCGCCTGCAACCAAAAGGGTCAGCCTGTGCTTGTGGGTACGGTTACGATTGAAAAGTCGGAGCTTTTGTCGGGTATGCTTAAAAGGCGCGGTATTAAACATAATGTGTTAAACGCAAAGCACCACGAAAAAGAGGCTGAAATTATCGCACAGGCGGGCAAATTCGGCGCGGTAACAATTGCCACCAATATGGCGGGACGCGGTACCGATATTATGCTCGGCGGCAATGCGGAATATCTTGCAAAGGCACAGCTTCGCCACGACGGACTAAGCGAAGAAATGA
>CAMCIX010000282.1 GCA_945875045.1 uncultured Clostridia bacterium
GATGTAGAGAGGTCTCGTGGGCTCGGAGATGTGTATAAGAGACAGATCTTATATGTTATATCTCGTATGCGTTAATAGTATTTCACATTTTAGATTAAAGGCTGTATAATATAACTAAACAAAAAGCGAAAGCTTTAAAATAAAACGGAGGAATCTAAAATGGCAAGATTTACATTACCGAGAGACGTATATTTCGGCGAAAACGCATTGGAAAACCTTAAGAATCTTAAGGGCAAAAAGGCTATCGTTGTTGTGGGCGGCGGCTCTATGAAGCGCTTCGGCTTCCTTGATAAGGCTGTCGGCTATCTCAAAGAAGCAGGTATGGAGGTTGAGCTTTTCGAGGGAGTAGAGCCCGATCCGTCGGTTGAGACCGTTATGCGCGGAGCGGAGGCTATGCGCAAATTCGAGCCCGACTGGATTGTAGCTATCGGCGGCGGCTCGCCTATCGACGCGGCAAAGGCTATGTGGGCGTTCTATGAGTACCCCGAGGTTACCTTTGAATCCCTCTGCATTCCCTTTAACTTCCCCGAGCTTAGAACCAAGGCTAAGTTCTGCGCTATTTCTTCTACTTCGGGTACAGCTACCGAGGTTACCGCTTTCTCTGTAATCACCGATTACTCAAAGGGTATTAAATATCCCCTTGCGGACTTTAACATCACCCCCGACGTTGCAATAGTTGACCCTGCGCTTGCTCAGACTATGCCCCAAAAGCTTGTCGCCCATACAGGTATGGACGCCCTTACACACGCTGTTGAGGCTTATGTTTCGACCGTTGCTAACTCCTATACCGACGCGCTTGCTATGAAGGCAATCGAAATGGTTACCGCTTATCTGCCCTCCTCTTATAAGGGCAACAAGGAGTCCCGCGCTCAGATGCACGACGCTCAGTGTCTTGCAGGTATGGCGTTCTCCAACGCTCTGCTCGGAATAGTTCACTCTATGGCTCATAAGACGGGCGCCGCCTTCCACGAGGGCGCTATGGCTAATCAGCACCTCCCCCACGGCTGTGCAAACGCTATTTATCTGCCCTATGTTATTAAGTACAACGCTCATGACCAGAGAGCGGCTGAAAGATATGCCGACATTGCAAGAATGTTAGGTCTTGCCGGAAACAGCAATAAGGCGCTTATCGAAAATCTCTGCGCTCTTATCGACGGAATGAACGATAAGCTTAATATTCCCCACACCTTAAAGGAATTCGGCGTTGACGAGGCGGAATTTAACGCCAAGGTTGACGAGATTGCCGTTAACGCTGTAGGCGACGCCTGCACAGGCTCCAACCCCCGCGCTATCGACCCCGAAACAATGGCACGTCTCTTTAAATGCACTTATTACGGCACAGAGGTTGACTTTTAATTAGTTTTGTTATAAAATATATCAGCGCCTTCTTAATAGAAGACGCTGATTTAAAATGTATTAAGGAATGAAGATTGATGTTTAAAATCGTAAGCAAAAGGTCTCTCAATCCCACCGTCACTATGATGGATATTGAGGCTCCGCTGGTAGCTCGCAAGGCGCAGGCGGGTCAGTTCATCATTCTGCGCACCGATGAGGACGGCGAGCGTATTCCGCTTACCGTTGCGGGCTGTGACAGAGAAAAGGGAACCGTAAAGATTATTTTCCAGATTGTCGGCGCTACCACCGAGAAGCTAAACCACAAGGAGGTCGGCGACTGTCTTGCGGATTTCGCGGGTCCTTTAGGCAAGCCTACCGAAACCGAGGGTCTTCGCAAGGTCTGTGTTGTAGGCGGCGGTGTTGGCTGTGCTATAGCTTTGCCTGTTGCTCAAAAGCTTCACGAGCAGGGCTGTGAGGTTCACTCGATTATCGGCTTTAGAAATAAGGATTTGGTAATTCTTGAGGAGGAGTTTGCCGCCTGCTCGGATAAGCTTACCGTTATGACCGACGACGGCTCTCACGGCACAAAGGGCGTGGTTACCGTTCCGCTTAAAGAGGCTATCGAGGCGGGCGAGAATTACGACGAGGTTATCACCATAGGTCCGCTTATTATGATGAAATTCGTTGTCGGGGTTACAAAGCCCGCAGGCGTAAAAACGGTCGTTTCTATGAACCCGATTATGATTGACGGCACGGGTATGTGCGGCGGCTGTCGCTTAACCGTCGGCGGCAAAACAATGTTTGCCTGTGTTGACGGACCCGACTTTGACGGATTTGAGGTTGACTTTGACGAGGCTATGAAGCGCGGCGCTATGTACCGCGACTTTGAACGCCACGCATATGAGGAAGCCTGCAATCTGTTCAAAAAGGAGGTAGAATAATGGCCGCTAATATGAGTCTTAAAAAGAACGAAATGCCGGTTCAGGACCCTAACGTCCGCAATCACAATTTTTCAGAGGTGGCTTTAGGCTACAGCGAGGAAACCGCCCTTGACGAGGCTATGCGCTGTCTTAACTGTAAAAATATGCCCTGCGTTTCGGGCTGTCCCGTTAATATACATATCCCCGCGTTTATCGAGAAGATAAAGGAGGGCGATTTTGAGGGGGCTTATCAGGTTATTTCCAAGTCTTCAAGCCTTCCCGCCGTCTGCGGACGCGTTTGCCCGCAGGAGACCCAGTGCCTGTCTCTTATACACATCTGACGCTGCCGACGATATGCAGTGTGTAG
>CAMCIX010000283.1 GCA_945875045.1 uncultured Clostridia bacterium
TCTGTCTTGGGCTTTTCCTTCTTTTCAGGCTCGGGCTTCTTTTCCTCCGCCGGCTTTTTCTCGGGCTCCGCCTTCTTTTCGGCTTTGGGCTTCTTTTCGGGCTCAGCCGCCTTTTGCTCACCCATAGCCGCCGCCTTAAGCTGCTCTAAAATAGCCATCTGCTCGGCAAGCTTTTTGTTCTTTTCTTCCTCTCTCGCCTTTTTCGCCGCGGCGCGGGATTCCGCTCCCGTTGCGAAATAATCGGCAAAGCTTTTAACCTCGCCGCGCTCAAGCAGGGTGTTAAAAACAAGGCTTATTTCGGTCTCGTCAAGCGAAGCGCCGCTCTTTTTAACCGCGCCCGTCTTTTCGGCGACAATATCGATAATATCCTTTGAGCTGACCTTAAAATCCTTTGCAAGGTCGCTGACTTTGTATTTATTCGTCATTAGCATTTCCTCCTCTGGTGTACGCCTTTAAAAAAGCGTCGGCAAAACCGCTGTCGTTAATCGTTAATATCCCGCACCTACGGCCGACAGCGTCCGACACGGTTTTTATATCAAGCCTTTCAAGAGCTGAAAACGGGGTGTTATTTTTATCGGCAAAAAAGGCAGCTTCCTTTCGGCTTTTGGGCGATATGTCGCTTGCCGATATTACAAGACGGGCTTTTCCGCTTTTAAGGGATTTTACCGCCGCGTCCATTCCGTAGGAGAGTCTTCCCGCCTTTGCCGCGAAGCCTAATAGAGTAAGCGCCTTACTGTCCTCCATCGGAAAGCTCCTTTTCAAGCTGTGTGAAAATTTCCTCGGGTATCGCCGTGCCGAAGGCTCTTGACAAGGCGCCTGACTTCTGCGCTCTTTTAAGGCATTCGGAAGCCTTGCAGATATACGCGCCTCTGCCGTTAAGCTTTCCCGTCGGGTCGGTCTTAATATCCCCCTCGGGCGTTTTCACTATGCGTATAAGGGTGTTTTTCGGCTTCATTTCACGGCATCCCACGCACATACGCGCGGGTGTTTTTTTAGCTCCCATTATAAAGGCTCCTTTCGGCTTTTTTAAAGATTAATCTAAGGGCTTATTCGCCGAAAAAGCCGCTTTCGGGGTGAATATCTATCTTCCAGCCCGTAAGCTTTGCGGCAAGCCTTACGTTCTGACCCTTGTTGCCTATCGCAAGCGACAGCTGTGCCTCGGGGACGCTCGCCTTGCAGACCTTTGGCTCCTCGCTCTCGATTTCAACCGAAACCACCTTTGCGGGGGAGAGCGCCTCGGCAATAAACTCCTTAGGATCGTCGCTGTATTTTACAATATCGATCTTTTCGCCCGCTAATTCCTCGACTATCTTGTTAACGCGCGCGCCGCGGGGACCTATGCAGGCGCCGACAGCATCGATTTCCTTGTTTTCAGACCAGACCGCCATCTTGGTTCTCGACCCCGCCTGACGGGAAATAGACTTAATTTCGATCGTGCCGTCGAAGATTTCGGGCACCTCGGTTTCAAACAAACGCTTTACAAGACCCGGATGTGTGCGGGAAAGCATAATTTTCGCTCCCCTGTCGGTCTCCTTAACGTCAACAACGTAAACCTTAATGTGGTCTCCCTCGTGAAGCTCCTCGTCGGGAACCTGCTCAAGCTTTGGTAGGGTCGCCTCGTTGTGACCGATTGTAAGAATAGCGTTGCCGGTTTTCGGGTCGATACGCTGAACCACCGCCGTAACAAGCTCGCGGTTATGGCTCTGGAACTCGGCTAAAACGCGACCTCTTTCCGCCTCCCTTACTCCCTGACGGAAGTTGTTTTTGGAGTTCTGCGCCACCACTCTGCCGAACTTTTTGGGGTCAAGCTTAATATCGACAAAGCCGTTTTCAATCGCCTTCGGGTCAATTGCCGCCGCGTCCTCCTTTGAAATTTCGGTATAGGGGTCCATTACCTCGTCAACCACGGTTTTGCGGGCGGTGATACTGAAAACCTCGTTTTCGGTATCTATAACGCAGGAAACAATGTCGCTTCCGCCGTAATCCTTACGCGCCGCGACAACAATCGCGTCGGCTATCTTTTCCGCAATAAACTCCTTGGGGATTCCTCTTTCCTCTTCCATAAGTTGCAGCGCCTCGAAAAACTCCTTTGTGTCGTTTTTCGTCTTTGCCGCCTTTCTTGAACCTGCCATTTTTCTCAATTCCTCCAAACAAAGGTAATAATTTATTTATTCAAAATCGCACAGACGGGCCTTGGAGATGTCCTTATAATCAAGACTGTACTCCGCGTTTTCGGTTTCAATAACAACCCTTTCCGCCGCCGATTTAAGTATGCCCGTAAGCTCCTTAACGCCGTCTATCGCCTTATAAAGCTTAATTTTTACGGTCTTGCCGACGCTTTTTTCAAAGTGGTTAGGTCTTGTAAGCTCCCGTTCAAGCCCCGGAGAACAAACCTCCAAATAATACGAAACGTCGATAGGGTCCGCCTCGTCGATAATCGGGTCTATCGCGTGGGATACGTTGGTACAGTCGTCAATGCTAATACCGTTAGGGCTGTCAATAAAAACCCTTAAGTACCAGGATGCGCCCTCCTTTAAAAAGCGGACGTCCCAGAGGCTTACACCCCTGTCTCTTATACACATCTCCGAGCCCACGAGACCTCTCTACATCTCG
>CAMCIX010000284.1 GCA_945875045.1 uncultured Clostridia bacterium
TACACACTGCATATCGTCGGCAGCGTCAGATGTGTATAAGAGACAGGCCGTGGCGCTTGCGCGCGAGGGCGGGGTATCCTTTATTTACGGCTCGCAGTCGGTCGAGGACGAGGCGGCTATGGTAGAGCGAGCAAAGAGCTACAAGGCGGGCTTTGTTGTAAGCGATTCCAATATTACTCCCGACGGCACCCTTGCCGATATTTTGGCTTTAAAGGCTAAAAAGGGTCACTCCACCGTAGCGGTCACCTCGGACGGGGAGGCGCACGGCAAGCTTTTGGGCATTGTTACAAGCCGCGATTACAGGGTAAGCCGTATGTCGGAGGACACCCTTGTGCGCGATTTTATGACCCCGCTTGAGGCTCTCGTTGTAGGCGGTGAGGATACCACCCTTAAACAGGCGAACGACATTATTTGGGACCACAAGCTCAACTCTCTGCCGATTGTCGATAAAAACGGCTGTCTTAAGTATTTTGTATTCCGCAAGGACTATGACGCCCACAAGGAAAACCCCAACGAGCTGTTAGACAGCCACAAGCGCTACATAGTCGGCGCGGGAATTAACACAAGGGATTACGAGGAGCGTGTTCCCGCCCTTATCGCCGCGGGTGCGGACGTACTTTGTATAGATTCTTCCGAGGGCTTCAGCGAGTGGCAGGCGAGAACCCTTAAGTTTATCCGCGAAAAGTACGGCGATACCGTTAAGGTAGGCGCGGGCAACGTCGTAGACCGGGACGGCTTTATGTTCTTAGCCGAGGCGGGCGCCGACTTTATAAAGGTAGGTATCGGCGGCGGTTCTATCTGCATTACCCGTGAGACCAAGGGCATAGGCAGAGGACAGGCTACCGCCCTTATCGAGGTTTGCGCCGCACGGGACGAATATTTTGAAAAGACGGGCGTTTACGTTCCTGTCTGCTCGGACGGCGGAATTGTTCACGACCACCATATGACCTTAGCCCTTGCAATGGGCGCGGATTTCTTAATGCTCGGCAGATACTTTGCCCGCTTTGACGAGAGCCCGACCAACCGCATTACCATTAACGGTAATTATTATAAGGAGTACTGGGGCGAGGGCTCTAACCGCGCAAGAAACTGGCAACGCTACGATTTGGGGGGCGACAAAAAGCTGTCCTTCGAGGAGGGGGTTGACTCCTACGTTCCCTACGCGGGCAGTCTTAAGGACAACGTAAGCCTCTCCCTTTCAAAGGTTAAGTCCACAATGTGCAACTGCGGCGCGCTTACAATCCCCGAGCTTCAGGAAAAGGCGAAGCTTACCCTTGTTTCGGCTACCAGCATTGTCGAGGGCGGCGCGCACGACGTTATTCAAAAGGATACCGCGTCGGGTGCTTTAAAATAAACGAAAAAGAATTTTTATTGCGAAAACGGTTAACATATAATATATAGGAAAGCATAGGGAGGAACGGTTATGAACAAGGCGACAAAAAACACCCTTATCTTTACAGGCGCGGCGGCGGCTTTAGGGGCGGCGGCTGCGGCGGTTTCCTATGCGGCTATGAAAAGTCTTGTAAAAATTGCGCTTGACCGTGAACAGCCCAAGATTTACGAAAAGCAAAAGGCAAGGCTTTCGGGCGCCGGCGGACAGCAGGAGCTTTTTAAAGGGCTCTCCGAAGCGGGAGAGCGGCTTAAAAACAGCGGCTGTGAAACGGTGGAAATCACCGCGCAGGACGGCGAAAGGCTTGTAGGTCATCTTCACAGGTGCGAAAACGCAAAGCGGCTTATTATCGCAATGCACGGCTGGCGATCCTCCTGGACGGGGGATTTCGGGGTAATCTCGGAATTTTGGCACGCCAATAATTGCAGTGTTCTTTACGCGGAACAGCGCGGTCAGGGCGAGAGCGGCGGCGACTATATGGGCTTTGGGCTTATCGAGCGGTACGACTGCCTTGACTGGGCGAATTGGGCGAATGAGAACGGCTTTGCGGGGCTTCCGATATATCTTTGCGGTATTTCGATGGGCGCTACTACCGTGCTTATGGCGGCGGGGCTCGACCTGCCCCAAAACGTACACGGCATTATGGCGGACTGCGGCTTTACCTCGCCCCACGCGATATGGAAGCACGTGGCGGAGCGTAACCTGCACCTTTCTTACAGCGGGCTTGCCGCGGCGATTGCAAACGATATGTGCAGAAAGAAGATTCAGATAGGCGCTAAGGACTACTCCTGCGCCGACGCGCTTAAGGAAAGCCGCGTCCCCGTATTCTTCGTTCACGGTACCGACGACCGCTTTGTGCCGGTGGAAATGACCTACGAAAATTACAAGGCGTGCGCCGCCCCGAAACGACTGCTTATAGTGCCGGGCGCGGAGCACGGTATGAGCTATCTTGTAAATAAAGAGGAATACCAAAAGGCGGTCAAAGAATTTTGGCACGATTTTGATTAGAATTATTCGGAGATAAGACAACAGACGGCAGACAGAATTAAATGAATAATAACGGCGGTAATAATTCCTTTTAATTTCTGCGTAATTGTTCATTTTTCGTTTTCGTTATACCAACGTGAACGGAACGGATAAATCCGTTCCCGAGAGTGTCGATAAACTATCTTTCGCCTCCC
>CAMCIX010000285.1 GCA_945875045.1 uncultured Clostridia bacterium
CCTCATAAAGCTCCCTTGCGCGCTCGTAATTTTTAGCAGACACAAGAATATAGTCGGGCACTATTCCGCCGCCTAATAGCAGCTTTACCGAACCGCCCGCACCCTCCTGACGGCAAATAAAAGGAATACCGTTTTCCTTTAGCATATCCTGAAACACCGCGGAAGATACCGGATTATTTATAATCGCCGCAACAACAGGCTCGTTTTCGTCCTTTTTTTCCTCTTTTTTCCTCTTAAAAAAGCTCATTCGTCGCCCTGCTCCGTTTCCTCGGTTTCATCAAAGAAGTCTTCGTCAAACTCGGGTTCGGAATTAAGAAAATCCTCATAAATCTGATTGGCGCGCTCGAAATCGCCTTCATCTACATAAATATCGTCCGCGGAAAACGAGCCGCCGAAGGTCACCTTCAGCGTACCCTCGTCCTCGGTATCGCAGGAGAAAGGAATACCGTTTTCACTAAGCAAATCCTTTAATATTTCGGAGGAAACCACGTCGTCAAGCGACGCCAAAAGCACAGGCTTATTCAAAATTATTTCCTCTGTTTCAGCCGTTTCCTCCATAGTGTTAACGGTTAAATCCGCGCCGCAAACGGGGCAAAGCTCCGCATTTTCCTCACATTCCGCCTTACAAACATGACAGATTTTCATAATCGGGTTCCTTTCTAAAAAAATAAATCCGGGAAGCTGTCTGCCGCCCGGATTATAACTTACTGCTCAACAGCGTAAATACTTACCTGTTTACGGTCTCTGCCTACACGCTCAAACTTAACCTTGCCGTCGATAAGGGCGAACAGGGTGTCGTCAGAACCGCGTCCGACATTGTTTCCCGCGTGAATGTGGGTTCCTCTCTGGCGAACTAAGATGTTGCCCGCCAAAACGAACTGACCGTCGGCGCGCTTAACGCCTAAACGCTTGGATTCGCTGTCGCGGCCGTTCTTGGTGGAGCCCATACCTTTTTTATGAGCGAATAACTGAATGTTAATCTTAAGCATTTCTTGCACCTCCGTGAATTGTGATGTTACTGCCGTACTGCTCGGAAAGCTCTGTCAAATGCAGCCTTAACCCCTCTAAGACCTTTACCGTACAAACGGACGGATTTTTTACATAAAAGCGCATCACAGCGTCGTCTACAAAGATTTCCGCCTTGTCGCCTATTATGTCGGTCACGGTGTTAGCCGCCATATACGCCGCGGAGGAAACCGCCGCGCAGACAATTTTTCCGATTTCATCGTCCCCGTCCTCAGACGAGTGACCGCTGATTTCAAAGCCGTAAAGACCCTTTTCATCAGCCGAAAACCTTACCCTTGTCATAGATTAGCCGATTTCGGTAATCTGTACCTTGGTGTAGGGCTGTCTGTGACCCATTTTGCGGGAGCTGCTCTTCTTGGGCTTGTAGGTGAAGACGGTAATCTTCTTACCCTTGCCGTTCTTTAAAACGGTGCCCTTAACGAAAGCGTCCTTAACATAGGGCTTGCCCACCTTCAAGGTCTTGTTGTTTACGGCAACAACCTTGTCGAAGGTAACCTCTTCGTCAACCTCGGCGTTAAGCTTCTCAACGTAGATAACGTCGCCGTTCTGAACACGGTACTGCTTTCCGCCTGTTTCGATAATCGCGTACATTTTTATTACACCTGCCATTTATACAGTCTCGCTACGGAGGGCGCGCGCCAATTTAGGCACAGCTTTAATAAGCCCACAATATGCGGCTTATACATTCTATCATAACTCAACCCGTTTGTCAAGAAAAATTAATACCTTTTATTCGCCGTCCGATTCTCGATTAATTTCCTCTCGCTTTTTCGCTATCCATTCCCGCCTTTGCGTAATGCCTGATTTTACTATTCTCCACATACCCGCCATAATAAAATATTCCACGACTAAGCATATTACGAATAATAATATCACATCAATAACACTTTCAAAGCCGTCCGTAAAATATGTGTTTAATAGAGTAAGTACTGAAACAACAGGCGGAAAAACGTAATAAAGCGCCTTTAGCTTTTCGGTCGTGTCGCACTCCTTTTCCTCCTTATTAAGGAAATCCTCAACCGAAAGCTCGCCATTTCCCTTTTTAAGGCTTTTGCGTCTCGCCTTTTCAAGCTTTTTTTTCATTTCTTCGGGAAAATCCTTGCGCATTTCCTCACTTACCAAATCGGTAAATTTAATTTTGCGCCGCTTACTGCCTTTTTTGATTGCAAAATAATAAAACACGAGATAACCTGCGGCACAGATAAGTATCACCCAAGAGGGACAATAGAACCTAACGCTTATATTTAAGTTAATAAGAATCATGTATACAATCAAAAAGGTTGAAAGCGTAGCGGTAACACCGATTGCGGTAAACCTTTTTGCCGAAAAGCTTTTTGACCTGAACATAAGGCGGCAGGTCAAGGAGTTTAGCGCCGTCATAATAGCCCAGCTTGCAAAAGCGCTCGCAAAATAGCCAAATAAAAAATCGCCCCTCTCGCTCCAAAGGTCAAGCGCCTCCCCGTGAAGCAGGCTGTTTATGTCTGTCTCTTATACACATCTGACGCTGCCGACGATATGCAGTGTGTA